>JAHJCI010000102.1 GCA_018813085.1 Candidatus Omnitrophota bacterium
AGGCGGAAACAAGAGATATCCTAACCAGTACACATGTTTCCAGATAATCTAAATCAAAAGGTTTCACGATATATTCATATGCGCCTAATTTCTTTGCCTCCTCAAAAACTTCCTGGTCCTTGACGCCGGTTATCATTATTACTCCTATGTTTTTATCGACTTCTCTTATGCGGCTCAAAGTCATTATCCCATCCATACCGGGTAGCTTCATATCCAATAAAATTAAAATAGGTTTTTCTTTCTTAAATTTCTCCAAACCCTCTTCTCCGCTTGATGCGCTTATAACACTAAAACCCTTCTTTGCTAAAAAATCGCTTATCAACGAAGAAACTGCCGGGTCATCATCAACTATTAATATCTTCTTATCGGCATAGTCTTTTTTTATCTGAAATATATCGTTAATCGCCTTAATAATAACATCTATTCCTAAATTCTTGCGTAAAAATCCGCCTGCGCCTGATAGCCGGGCTTCCTTTTCTAATTCCTCGGTGCCGGCTGCGGTAAGCATGACAATCTTGACTTTGTTATTAAAACTCCTGATTTTTTTAAGCGTATCTATTCCATTTAAATCAGACATTTTAAAATCCAATAATAGCAAATCCGGATTCTGCTTTCTAATTAACTCTATTGCCCCGGTCCCGCTATGCGTAGCGATTACCTTGTATCCTGCCTTTGTTAAAGCATCATACAACAAATCTCGAACCGAAGTTTGGTCATCAGCAATCAAAATTGTCTTTTCCATATTTACTCCTTTTTTTGAAACACAATAGAAGTAATTAACCTATCGAGATTGTCAAGATCGCAAGGCTTAAGCAGATAAGCGCTTGCTCCCAGCCGTGCTGCTTCTTCCATAATATATTCATCCTGGGCAGAGGTAAGCATTACTATCTTTATAGAGTCATCCAGGTTCTTTATCTCTTTTAAAGTAGCTAAACCATCCAAGCCGGGCATCCTTATATCTAAAAGAACAATTTGAGGCTTCTCTATTTCTGTTTTAATCTTCATAAGCGCTTCTTCGCCTGAAGAGACCTTAAGGGCCTTATAACCCTTTTTTGCCAAAAAACTACCCAAAACTTCTCTTATTTCCTGGTTATCGTCAACAATTAAGATAAAAATAGAGCCCTTTGATTTCTCTAAAAGATCCTCTTTGAGCCCGGACTGTTCGCCTTCTTCTAAAACAGAACGTATCTGCTGCATCATATCAGGGGTAGAAAAATCTTTTTTAATTATTCCCTGAAGATTTAAATCTTTTACTATCTCTTCTGCCTCTTTTTCTACTTCTCTGTCAAAAAGGATTATTATTTTTACTCCCTTATCAAACTCCCTTATTTTTTTTGCAGTATCAATTCCTCCCAAACCAGGCATATCCCTATCCAAAATAATAAGACTGGGCCTTTCCTCCGTAAGTCGTAAAAGAGCCTCTTTCCCGGTGGGCACACAGGTTACTCCATATCCCAAAGAAGAAAGTATCTCATAGAACCGCCCCCTTACATCCACATCGTCATCAGCTACTAAAATCTTCTCAAACATATTTACTCCTTATTAAGGTTCAAGCCCAATTTCTTTTCAATCGCCTCCAACAGAACCATAAGGTCTACGGGTTTATAGCATACATCATCGAGCCCATATCCCAGCTCCCCTAACTCTTCGTCGTATGTCTGTGCATCTATAGAGCCGGTTAAGATAACAACGGGTGTAACTCTGTTAATTCGCTTCATCGTTTTAAGAATATCTATTCCTTTTATCTTAGGCATCTTCATATCCAGGACTATTAAATCTATTTTAGCATCCGATTCAAGAATTTCCAATGCCTTTTCTGGGTTTGAAGTAGCTAATACCTCAAAGCCCTTTTTCTTTAGAAACTCCTCCAAGAGCTTTTCTATCTCTGGCTCATCATCTACAACTAAAATTTTATGCATCGCCTTTCGTCTCCTTTATAGGCAGAAGTATGGTAGCAGTTGTTCCTTGATTAAGTGAACTCTTAAATCTTAATTCCCCGTTATGAGCCTTTATAATACTGTGGCTAACAGAAAGGCCCAGCCCTGTTCCTTTTTCCTTAGTAGTAAAGAAGGGGGTAA
>JAHJCI010000103.1 GCA_018813085.1 Candidatus Omnitrophota bacterium
AAATGATTTTTGCTTTGGTAAGGATAAAAACGGCATAATTTTTGCACCCTGCGCTGAAATTCTTCTCAGAAAGGCATACCATAATGCATGGCGTATCAAATGAGTAGGTGTTTAAGCAGGCGTGAATTTATCCCGAAGCGTGCGTAGTAAATTTTAGGCGCGAAGCGCCAGAAATTTACAAGCGTTTACGCGAGGGACCAACCTTGACCCGCCAAAATCTATAATTTTGGCGAGGTTTCACCAAATTGCCACGCAATTTGGTGGACGCTCAAGCGAGCCAGCAGGAACAAACCTTTGTATATAGTGTTAATAACGATATAGAGCTCATTATCAAAAAAAAATGAACTCATCCCATAACCACAATAGAGAGTCAGGCAAACGGTCTTTGGATTTTATTCGCACGATTATTGCCGAAGATTTAAAGAATAACAAGAATAGCGGACGCCTGCATACGCGCTTCCCTCCTGAGCCGAATGGATTTCTGCATATCGGCCATGCCAAAGCGATATGCCTGAACTTTGGAGTTGCCTCCGAGTTTGGGGGTTTGTGTAATTTACGGCTTGACGATACTAATCCCAGTAAAGAGGATGTCAGTTATATAGAATCCATCAAAGAGGACGTCTCCTGGCTGGGGTTTGATTGGCAGGATCGCCTTTTTTATGCCTCAGATTACTTTGACCGGCTTTATGAATACGCGCTTGAGTTGATAAAAAAGGGCAAGGCCTATGTGGACAGTTTAAGCGCGGATGAAATAAGGCAATACCGCGGCACATTAACCGAACCAGGCAAAGAAAGCCCTTATCGCAATCGCTCGGTTGAAGAGAATCTGGATTTATTCAGGCGCATGCGTAACGCTGAATTTGATGATGGCGCCTGTGTGTTGCGCGCAAAAATAGACATGGGTTCCAGTAATCTTAGTATGCGCGACCCGACCTTATACCGCATCAGGCATATGGTGCATCACAGGACAGGCGAGAAGTGGTGTATTTATCCGATGTATGATTTTGCGCACTGCCTTTCAGATTCTATTGAAGGCATTACGCATTCTCTTTGCACACTGGAATTTGAGAATAACCGCCCGTTATATGATTGGATACTTAATCAATTGGACGCGCAATGTCATCCGCAACAGATTGAATTTGCCCGCTTGAATTTAACTTATACAATCTTAAGCAAACGTAAACTCTTGGAGTTGGTTGAATCAAAATCGGTCAGCGGTTGGGATGACCCTCGCATGCCGACGTTATCAGGCTTACGCAGGCGCGGGTTTACTCCTGAAGCGATCCGCAATTTTTGTCAACTCATCGGGGTAGCCAAATTTAACAGCACCGTGGATATCGCTCTTCTTGAGCATTGCCTCAGGGGGGACTTGAATATTCGCGCCCAGCGTGTAATGGCAGTGCTGCGTCCGCTGAAAGTAGTTATTATGAATTATCCCGAAGATAAGACGGAAGAACTGAAAGCAGTCAATAATCCCGAAGACCCGGAAATGGGAACGCGTAAAGTTCCGTTTACCCGCGAATTATATATTGAGCGCGATGATTTTCGTCAGGATCCCCCGAAGAACTTTTACCGCCTTAGCCCCGGAAGGGAGGTACGTTTAAGGTACGCATATTTTATAAAGTGTGAAGAGGTAATCAGAGACGGTTCGACGGCAGAGATAACGGAATTGCGCTGTACTTATGATCCGGCGACCAAAGGAGGGGATTCTCCCGAAGGGCGTAAAGTTAAAGCAACGCTTCATTGGGTTTCGGCTCCTCATTCAATCAAAGCCGAAGTGCGCCTGTACGAATATTTATTCACAAAAGAAAACCCCATGCAGTCCAAAGAAGAGGGGGATTTTAAGGATTACTTGAATCCCAAATCTCTTGAGATCTTAAAGTCATGCCGCGTTGAGCCGTTTTTATCGTCTGCCTGCGTAGGGGGAAAATATCAATTTGAACGGCTTGGATATTTTTGTGTTGATCCCGATTCTTTCAAGAAAGGCCTGGTGTTTAACCGCACAGTTTCTCTGCGCGATACCTGGGCTAAAATACAAAAAGCAGAAAAGAAAGCCTCGTCCAGAGTCAGCTAAGCGGATAATTGACTTTTTATTTTTCTAGGATATAATCATACCTATAACGTATTATCCTGCCTATAGTTAGTGTATTTATCCTCTCTGGTTAAGCAAAAGACGTATATAGGTATTTAGGGGGAATAAGACTTTGCGCGGGTGGTGGAATGGTAGACACGCATGTTTGAGGGGCATGTGGCTGATGAGGCCGTAGGAGTTCAAGTCTCCTCCCGCGCACCATTTCATAAATGCCAGGTCGTATTCACGTATTCTATTCCGGTAGGGTCCAGGGGGTTGGTTTTCGCTTTACTGCTCAGGATACAGCTCGGGATTTGGGAATTTTGGGCTGGGTGAGAAATTTATCCGACGGCAGAGTAGAACTTATCGCCGAGGCAGAGGAACCGGTTTTAAAGAATTTTCTTGCCCGCATCGAGCAGGATTTTAAGGATTACCTGCGCCATAGCGATGTTCACCGGGAACAATCAACCGGAGAGTTTACCGGTTTTGGAATAAGGTTTTAATGCCCGCCGTTTTTTAAAGTTCTTAACATATAGCGTAAATTAATAACCGATGCGCTGGGGTATTTTTTCGGATGTCCACTCAAATTTAGAGGCACTGAATGCGGTAGCCGCTGCCTATAAATTTGAGAATATCGATTTATTATTATGCCTGGGAGATATAGTCGGTTATGCAGCTAATCCTGTTGAGTGCATACAAAGGGTAAGGGAAATTTCCCGGGTTGTTGTTGCCGGAAACCATGATTGGGCGGCTGCAGGGTTACTTTCTTTATATTATTTTAATGATTGGGCAAAGCAAGCGATCTCTTGGACAAAGGGTAAGCTTAGTATCCCAGAGCATAATTTCCTTAAGTCTTTAAAGCCCACTTATAAAAACGAGGAGTTAATCCTGGTACACGGCACTTTGAATTCTCCGGAGGAATTTGACTATATGTCCGATACTTTTCAGGCCGCAGAAAACTTTGCTTTGATGGATAGAGCAGTATGTTTTGTAGGGCATACTCATAAAGCAGGCATTTTTCTGCAGCAGCAGGATGGGAAGATCGATTATCAAAGAGAGGGATTATCTCAGCTGCGCGAAGGTTGCCGCTACATCATTGACGTAGGCAGCGTTGGTCAGCCGCGCGACGGAAATAATAAAGCAAGCTTCTGTATCTATGATACTACTAGGCAAGAAGTATTAATCAGGAGGGTAAGCTACGATATCGAGGCTGCCCAGGCGAAGATCCTCGCTTCCGGCCTGCCTCCATTCCTGGCTACTCGTCTCCTGGCAGGGAAATG
>JAHJCI010000104.1 GCA_018813085.1 Candidatus Omnitrophota bacterium
AATGCGTAAGTCTCAAAGCAAAGCAAATCCTAAAATGGTAAGAGAGATTTTGCTCAAAAAATTAAAAAAGGACTAAGGCTCCGGGAGGTATGAAAATGCGAATTAAAATATTAAAGCCCCTGACTATTATTTTAGTAATAGTCTGTATCGGTATTATCAGCTCAATTGCTACTTCAGAAGAAAATCAATCGCAGGGCAGGGAAGAATTATACCGCAATATCAGCTTATTTTCGGACGGCTTTGCCCTGGTAGAAAATGACTATGTTGACGATGTTGATTCGAAAGATATGGTCTACGGTGCGCTAAAAGGGATGCTTTCTTCGCTGGATCCTCATAGCCAATTCATGGATCCGGATACCTATAATGAGTTAAAGGTGGATACTACGGGTGAATTCGGAGGCCTGGGTATCGAAATCACCATAAAGGACGGTTTGCTGGCAGTGGTTACGCCGCTTGAGGGTACGCCTGCCTGGAGCGCCGGACTGAAATCAGGAGATTATATCGTTGGAATTGACTCCGAGTTGACGCGCGACATTACGCTTATGGAGGCGGTGAAGAAATTAAGAGGCAAGCCAAAAACCGAGGTCAAATTAACCGTGCTCAGGGAAGGGGAAGAAAAGCTATTAGAGTTTAAACTTATTCGTGAGATTATTAAAATAAAGGATATAAAAGAATCTCTAATTCTGGGAGATGATATTGGTTATATCCGCCTGGTAGAATTCCGTAAGGATACGCCTCAGGATTTCAGGAAGGCAATAAACCAGCTTAAGAAGCAGGGGATGAGCTCTTTAATCCTTGACTTGCGCAATAACCCCGGAGGGCTGCTTGATGCTGCGGTAAAGGTAACCGAGGTTTTTCTGGAAAAGGGCAAGCTGATTGTTTCTACGCGCGGCCGCAAGGAAGAACAGAACATGGAGTTCGTCTCTGTAAATAAAAAAGCTGATTTGGATTTACCGATGATTGTTCTAATCAACGCTGGTTCCGCTTCCGGAAGCGAGATAGTAGCCGCAGCCCTACAGGATTATAAACGGGCAATTATTCTGGGGAGTAAATCTTTTGGCAAGGGCTCGGTGCAGACGATATTCCCTTTAAGCGACGGCTCGGCAATCAGGCTGACTACCAGCAAATATTTTAGCCCTAAGGGCCAGGTTATCCACGGCCAGGGGGTTATGCCTGATTTAGTAGTCCAGGAAGGCAAGATTCAACTAACTGCCAAAGAAGATACAGGCAAGTCAGCAGAGGAAATTTTCCAGAAGATAGAAAAAGGCGAGGCCGAAGAAAAAATAGCTGAGAAAATTCCCGAGGAGTATTTATCCGATAACCAGCTGATGCGCGCAATGGACGTATTAAAAGCAATAAAAATCTATAACCCTCCAGATTATTCACGGACAGATAGCGAATAAAAAATGCTTGTGCTCGGAATTGAAACATCCTGCGATGAGACAGCCGTTTCCGTAGTCGGAAACGGCGAGAAGATTTATTCCAGCGTAGTTTCTTCCAGTATAAATTTTCATAAACGCTATAAAGGCATAGTTCCTGAAATCGCTTCGCGTTTACATATTGAAACTATAAGCGCGGTTTTATCAGATGCTTTAGCGCAGGCAGGCCTGGGATTAAAGCGTATAGGGTTAATTGCGGTAACCTCAAAGCCGGGGCTGCCCGGGTCTTTGCTCGTTGGTTTATGTTTTGCGCGTGCTTTAAGTTTTGCAAAAGGCATACCCCTTTTGCCTGTAGACCATCTCAAGGCGCATCTTTACGCTGCTTTTTTTAGCAGGCCTCGACCGCGTTTTCCTTTTATCGGCCTGGTAGTTTCCGGCGGCCATACCAGTTTATTTTACGTTAAGAAGTTTTCTCAAATTAAACTCTTAGGCTCAACCCAGGATGATGCCTGCGGAGAAGCTTTTGATAAAGTATCCAGTATGCTGGGATTGGGTTATCCTGGCGGGCCGGCAATTGAGGAGATGGCCAGAAACGGCGAGGCCAAAGCCTTTTCTTTTAATTGCAGCAATACACAAGAGCCTTTAAATTTCAGTTTCAGCGGCATCAAAACAGCCCTGCTCTACAAAACGCGGGAAGAAAAGATAGGGGCAAAGAAAAACAGAGGCGCTAAGATTAGGCAGAAGATTAAAGTGAGCAACCTCTGTGCTTCATTCCAGGAAGCAGTTATAAATGCTTTAGTAAAGAAGTCCCTTTTAGCTTGCAGATTAAAAAAAACGCCACGCCTGGTTATCGGAGGAGGAGTAGCAGCTAATAATCGGCTAAGGGAAAGGTTTTTTTCTGAGGCAAGGTTAAACGGCATAGATATATATTTTTCCAGGAAAGAATTTTGTACTGATAATGCGGCAATGGTTGCCGGGATGGGGTACAATTTATATAAAAATTCCCACAAGAACAAGTCCCTTTAAAGACATCCTATAATGAGAAAGAAAGCGAGGATGTCTGATTACAATGATTGAAAAGAAGATTACAGAGATTAAAAGCAGAGATCCGCTTACTGAGAAAATAATTGCTTGTGCCTATAAGGTTCATTCTGAATTAGGGCCTGGATTTAACGAGGGCATATACCACAATGCTTTAAAGATGGCCCTAGAAGACCAAGGATTAAAATATCAGGCCGAGAAAGGCTTTAATGTTTTATTCCATGGCAAAGACGTCGGTAAGATGAGGTTAGATTTAATCATAGAAGATAAGATTATAGTTGAAATTAAAGCCCTAACAGGCAATATACCTACTGTATTTGAGTTACAGGTTTTATCTTATTTAAAGGCATCAGGATATAAAATCGGATTATTGATAAACTTCGCTAACAAAAGTTGTCAGGTAAGGCGATTAATGGTTTAATCGCTGTAATCTGACTTAATCTCAGTAATCAGGTATAATTTCTACGATTTATACCTGAAAATTATACCAGGAGGTAAATATGGTTGGGCCGATGATTGGGCCGTTAGGTATTATCGGGCGTCTGGTTTTAGCGCTTCTTACCGGAGGAGTAATAGGATTCGAACGCGAGGTTAAGCGCCGCAGCGCAGGCCTACGTACGCATATTTTAGTTTCTTTAGGCTCGTGTCTTATAATGTTGACATCTTTATATGTTTTTGATATATATAAAGATAGCGGAATAAATATAGATCCTTCCAGGATCGCAGCCGGCGTAATTACCGGTATTGGTTTCCTGGGCGCGGGAACAATAATACGTTCCGGAGAGGCAGTAAAGGGATTAACCTCAGCCGCTACGTTATGGCTGGTTGCCGGAATAGGGTTGGGGATAGGTTGCGGGTTTTATTTAGCCAGTATTGTCACAACGATTCTGGCGATAGCTGTGCTTTTTTTCCTTGGCCGCCTGGAAAAATCATTAGTCAAATAAGATTCCGAAACAAGAAAAGCGAAGGCGCCTGAACTGTATTCATAAGTTATTTTTTGAATATAAAAAGCAGTGGTTGATTAAAGGAGGAGGAAATGGGCTTGAGGAAAAAGATTGAAGAAAAGGTGCTTGATGTAGATGCTTCAATGCAAGGCAGCCTAAGTTTCAAAGATCCTGTTAATCTGCGCATTAACGGCAGGTTTGAAGGAAATTTGGAAGTCAAGGGGGTTTTGACTATCAGTTCGAGCGCTGTAGTAAAAGCAGATATAGTCGGTGATAAAATTATTATCGGCGGGAGAGTAAAAGGTAAGATTATTGCCAGGGAAATGTTGACCTTATTGTCTACGGCAATAAGTGAGGGTGAAATATTCCCGGCAAAATTAAGTATTGAGGAAGGTGCAATTTTTGACGGTAAATGCTATATGCTGCATGATTTTCTTACTGCCGAGGAATTGGCGCGCTATCTGGAGGTAGATTTAAATTCGATTGTCGAGTGGGCCAGTTCAGGAAAAATCCCCGGAACCCGCGAAGGCAACAACTGGAAGTTTGAGCGTAAGAATGTCGATGCCTGGATAGCTTCCGGTAAAGTCAAATAAATCAGCGCTAATTTAATTATTCCATGAGAGAAGATAAACTTTTAACGGTAAGAGAAGTGTCTAGGGAACTGGGTATTGCGGAAAAAGAAGTAATCGATTTAGCCGAGCAGGGAAGGATTCAGGCATACAAAATCGGCGGCTTATACTTAAGGTTTAAGCCGGAACACATCCAGGAGATAAGGCAGGAGATTTCAAAAACGGTCCGCTCGCAGGAAAAGGTCGGATTTTTTGACCGGCTTCAGGATTTTTTTTATTTCAGTGATTTTTATATCCTCTCTATTTTAATAATCATTTTGATGCTGATTCTTGTTTTTAGGGTCTAAATGCGCAAGTGCCTTAGCAGTAAATCCATTAGAACAGGGGAGTTTGCCGAAGTTGATATAGACAGGTTTAGGCGGCGGGGTTTTCCTGAAGTAATTTATTGCCCCGGAAAAACAAAGGAACAAATCAGGAAGATAGCAGCTGTCTTATTAAAAGAAAAACAGCCCCTGTTATTAACCCGCCTTGATAAAAAGGTATTCTCCTATCTGAAGAAGTTTTATTCCGGCTTAAGGTATAATCCGAGAGGAAGAGTAGCTTATTACAATCCGCAAACGCGCAGTAGTTCTTCCAGGGGAAAGATTTGCCTGGTTTGTGCAGGGACTTCGGATTTACCCGTAGCCGAGGAAGCAGCAGCTACCCTGGAAGCCATGGGTGAGCGTATGGTTAAGTTTTACGATGTCGGTGTTGCCGGGGTTCACAGGGTCCTCGGTAAAGTAAATTTATTAAGGCAATGCAGCGTGGTTATTGTTATTGCCGGGATGGAGGGAGCATTGGCAAGCATCGTCAGCGGCTTGGTTTCCTGCCCCGTGGTTGCGGTTCCCACAAGCGTCGGTTACGGCGCTAATTTTTCTGGCCTTGCGCCTTTATTAACCATACTTAACAGCTGTTCGCCAGGAATAGCTGTAGTAAATATTGATAACGGATTCGGCGCAGCTTATTTTGCCAGCCTGATTAACAGGGGATAGCTTTTAGCGTATAGAAATGGGCTATAACAGCAGCAGTAGTTTAAATGAGGCGGTAAGATTTCACGGGCACCTGGGGCCCTATTTGATATTAGGTATACTTGCAGGCAATACGGCTGTCAGGAAACTTAAATCCGGAAAATATTTTAATTTATATGTGAAGGTCTGGGGTGCTTATAAAAAACCCAAGTCTTGCCTTATCGACGGATTACAGCTGTCTACGGGCGCAACTTACGGCAAAGGCAATATCGAGAAATTAAAAGGCAGGAGTATCTGGATAGAGGTAACTAATCTTTCCAACTCTGGAAGGATTAGATTGAGTTTAAAAGAAAGCCTGGTTGCTGAATTAAAAGCAGCAAACACGCACAGGGCTGCGGAAGTTTTAGCAAAAAAACTGTATAAAATAAAAAATTGTGCTAAAATATTTAAACTGTCGCCAGTAACAAAAATTAATAATAATAATCCGTAACCCTTGACCCATAACCCGTAAAAACTATGGCTCTATCAGGATTAGACATATATAAACTTCTACCTAAGACTAATTGCAGGGAGTGCGGATTTGTTACCTGCCTTGCTTTTGCCATGCAGCTGGTAAAGAGGCAGGCGCTACCCGAGAAGTGCCCTTATTTATCCGAACAGGCAAAGAGCGCATTGGATGCGGCAAGCCGTCCACCGATTAAGCTGGTTGTAATAGGCGAGGGTGAGGATAAACTGGAGATTGGCAATGAAACCGTTATGTTCCGCCATGAGGAGAAGTTCCATCATCCTACGGGACTCGGATTTATTATTGAAGATGGCTTAAGCAGTGAGGAAATTCTTAAAACGGTTAATAAAATAAATGCTTTAAGTTTTGAGCGTATCGGATGCCTGCTTCGGCCGAACCTTATTGCAATAAAACAGAATGGTGATGCTTCTGTTTTCGCGGCAGCGGTTAAGTTGGTCAAGGAGCATACGAATCTGGGCCTGGTTTTAATAAGCAAAGACGCATCCGCGCAAAGAAGCGCCTTGGAGATAGCTGCTTGCGGGAAGCCGTTAATCTACGGTTTAGATAAAAATAATTTAGAGGCTTTTACTAAGCTTGCCGTAGAATTTAAAGTTCCGCTTGTAGTTTCCCTGCAGGATTTATCCGAACTCTCAGCTGTGGCCGGGAAGTTAATAGCTCAAGGCGTAGAAGACCTGATTCTTGATACGGGTAATAAGAATATTGCCGAGAAGATATGGGATTTAACCCAGATCAGGCGCCGAGGCCTTTACAGGTCAGAGCGCAGTCTTGGATTCCCGACAATAGTGACGATAGAAGATAGCGCTGACCGTTTTGATCCGATACTGGAAGCCGCGACTTATATAGCTAAATATGCAGGGGTAGTTTTAATTAAGGCGAATGAGCCTTGGCAGGCATTATCGCTTTTAACCCTAAGGCAGAATATTTATACAGATCCGCAGAGGCCCTTACAGGTAGAGTCTAAGCTTTATCCGATAGGAAACACAAGCGATAAATCGCCCGTATTGATAACCACTAATTTTTCCTTAAGTTATTATACTGTCCTGGGCGAGGTAGAAGCGAGCAAGATACCTGCTTATATTATGACTATTGACACCGAAGGCATGTCTGTTTTAACTGCCTGGGCAGCAGAGAAGTTTACGCCAGAAAGCATAAGCGCAGCCATTGATAAATACGGGTTAAAAGAACAGGTCTGCCATAAACAGCTGGTTATTCCGGGTTATGTAGCAGTAATGAGCGGAAAATTAGAAGATGCTTGCGGATGGCAGGTTGCTGTCGGGCCGAAGGAGGCATCGGGTATACCGTCTTTTTTAAAAAACCTGCAGCTATAAGCCGGGAAATATTTAGATGAAAAAACTCAAGGTAACATTCTATCCGGAAAACAAAAGCATAGAGATAGAAAAGGGCAAGACCATACTTGCCGCAGCTATATCTGCCCATATTTATATCAATTCCAGTTGCGGAGGCGACGGAGTGTGCGGCAGGTGCAAGATAATCCTTAATAAGGGAGAGGTTATAAGCCAGCCTTCAGGAAGGCTGAGTCCTGAGCAAAGGAAGCACGGTTATTATCTGGCTTGCCAGACGTTAGTAGAGAGCGATTTAGAAGTTTTGATTCCTCCGGAGTCAAGGCTTGAACTGGATAAGCTTACTCAGGAGGAAGTAGATTTAAGATTAAAGGGTTTATATTCTAAAGCCGAAGAGGTCGGCCCGCCACAATCCCTGATAAAGGAAGGTATTTTCCGGCATTCTCCCCTGGCTACGAAATTATACCTGGAATTAACTCCTCCTGACCATACTGACCGGATAAGTGATTTGGAAAGAGTCCTCAGGCATATTCGCCAAAACTACGATGTCAAGGTAATACAAATCGGCTTGGTCAATATTCGCCGGCTGGGCAGCTTGTTGCGCGATTCGGATTGGAAGGTTACGGTTACCCTGGGCAAAAGAAACGGCACTACAGAAATAGTACTTGTGGAGCCCGGGGACACATCAGAGAAAAATTACGGGCTCTGTTTTGATATAGGAACAACTACTATATCCGCACAATTAATCGACCTGAAAACGAAAAAGATTTTAGGCACAAAGGCCACCTACAACAGGCAGGCCAGCTTTGGAAGCGATATTATTACGCGCATTATTTATGCCCGCGAGGAAGACGGTCTTGAGAAGCTGCATCATGCGGTGATTGATACAATGAACGAAATGATAAAGGAGCTGGTTCGGGAAAATTGTGTTGACCTGAATGATGTTAATTGTATATTGTGTGCGGGAAATACTACCATGGTACATCTTTTATTGCGCGTTGACCCGACCTACATTAGAAGAGAACCCTACGTATCTACGGCGAATTTTGTCCCTACGATCCGTGCTAACGAAGCCGGCATAAAGATAAATCCCCGCGGGCTTCTCTCCTGTGTTCCCGGGGTTTCCAGTTATGTCGGAGGTGATATCTCTGCCGGTATTCTTGCCTGTGGGCTGGATAAAGAGGAAGAGGTATGTTTATTAATCGATATCGGAACTAACGGAGAGATAGTTGTAGGCAATAAAGAATTTTTGATTAGCGCTGCCGCATCAGCAGGCCCTGCTTTCGAGGGAAGCGGCTTGAGCTGCGGGACAAGGGCAGCCAGAGGCGCGATCCAAAAGGTTAAAATCAGCCCAAAGGACTTTGAAGTAAGTTTCAATGTAATCAAGGACGTAAAGCCCATAGGAATTTGCGGTTCCGGGTATATTGATATTGTTTCTCAGATGCTGAAGGCAGGTCTGATTGATAAGGAAGGTAAATTCAAGCAGGTTAAATCATCCCGCCTTCGTAAAAGCGATATTGGCAATGAGTTTATTCTTGTTTTCTCCGGGGATTCAGGGACAGGTTCTGATATCGTTGTCAGCGAAGCAGATATTGAGAATATCAAGCGCGCTAAAGCAGCTATATTTGCCGCCTCAGCAATACTCATAGAACAGCTAAGCCTGAAATTCGGCGATATCGATAAGGTATTTATTGCAGGCGGATTCGGAACGTATCTCGATATGGAAAATGCAGTTAGTATCGGATTACTCCCGGATATCGAGCGGAAGAAATTTATTTTTGTAGGAAATAGCTCCCTTGCCGGGGCAAGGGAAGTTCTCCTTTCTTATGAGGCAATGAAAAGCATTACAGAGATCGCTAAAAAAGTAACCTATCTTGAATTATCCATCGAGTCCAGGTATATGGACGAATATATGGCGGCGATGTTTTTTCCGCATACGGATAAATCAAGGTTCCCCAATATGAAAGAATAGTCATGGCAGAATTAGTCTATCAGAAATGGTCGGGCAAGATTAACGAAACAATAATCGGAGCAGGGCCTTTATCAATAAAGATTGGCGCAGAAGAGGGCTTACCTTTTCTGTTTAAAGAAGGCAAGATCCCCAACCAGCCACGGATTGCTTTTGAGGTCTGGGACATAGCGCCTGCGGATTGGCCTGATGAGTTAGCAGGCCAATATAAGGATGTTTTTAATAATCCTTTAGAGTGGGCAGGCAAGTGCGTGCAGGAATACCAGGCTCAGGCTATCTGCTTAAGGCTTCAGGGCGCGCATCCTGATTTCGGCAACAAGTCGGCAGAAGAGGAAGCAAGATTAATAAAGGACTTACTTAAGGCACTCGATGTACCGTTAATTATCCTGGGTTGCGGAGACGATAATAAAGACAACGAAGTCCTGCCGGTATGTTCTCAGGCAGCCAGCGGTAAGAGATGTTTGATAGGAAGCGCTGTTGGGGACAATTATCGTACTTTGGCAGTTGCGGTTTTAGCAGACGGACACAGTATTATTGCCGAATCACCGATAGATATTAACATTGCCAAACAGCTGAATATTCTTATTTCCGATATGGGAATTCCCCTGGAAAGGATAGTAATAAATCCTACGATCGGGGCCCTGGGTTACGGCTTGGAATATGCTTATTCGATTATGGAGCGCGCAAGACTGGCTGCTTTAGCAGGAGATAAGATGATGGCGATGCCGTTTATATGTTTCGTCGGCCAGGAGACATGGAGGGCAAAAGAAGCAAAGGCAGGAGAAAAGGAGTTCCCGCAGTGGGGCCCGGAGGCTGAGCGCGGAGTGGCTTGGGAATCAGTTACGGCTGTTGCTTTACTTCAGGCAGGCGCAGACCTCTTGGTTATGCGGCATCCGAAAGCGATAGACTGCGTAAGGAAATATATTGAAGTTAGTTTCAAGGATAATATTTAACCATTCAGGCTCAAACAGACAGGAGTAATAAGAGATGCTTGTTATCGGAGAGTTAATCAACGGAATGTATAACCAGGCAGGGGGGGCAATTCAGAAAAAAGATAAATCCGTAATCCAGCGCCTGGTGCGTGAGCAGGTTGAAGCCGGTTGCGATGTGCTGGATTTAAACTGCGGCCCGCTAAGCCATAATCCTGCCGAGGATATGGCCTGGCTGGTGGAGAGCGTTCAGGAAGTAACCGATAAGATGCTATGCTTAGACAGCACAAAGCCTAATGCCATTGAAGAGGGCTTGAAAATAATTAGAAATAAGGCAATCATTAATTCCACCTCAGCCGATAAGGAGAAGCTTGATGTTTTTGTTCCGCTGGCATTGAAATATAAAACCGGATTAATCGGTTTAACCCTGGATAAAAAAGGCGTGCCGCAGGATAAAGACAGGCGTATGGAATTGGCTGCTATGATTATCGCTGATTGTCAGGAGAAGGGTTTTCCCTTGGAAGATCTTTATATCGACCTTGTTATCCTGCCGGTAAATGTCGCCCAGGCGCAGCTTGAAGATACCTTAAATGCATTAGCGGAATTTAAAATACATTCTTCTCCGGCTCCGAAAACGGTAGTCGGCTTGAGTAACGTATCGCAAGGGATGAAAGAAAGAAGCCTGGTTAACCGCACTTTTTTAATCATGGCAATAGTCAACGGACTGGATGCCGCAATATTGGATCCCCTTGATAAGGAATTAATGGATTCCTTAATTACCGCAGAGTTAATTTTAAACAAGCAGATTTATTGTGATTCTTATCTACAGGCGTATAAGAAGAAATAATAGCCTGTTTCTAATCTTGGCGGTGTAGCTCAGTCTGGCAGAGCGAACGGCTCATACCCGTTATGTCACTGGTTCAAATCCAGTCGCCGCCAC
>JAHJCI010000105.1 GCA_018813085.1 Candidatus Omnitrophota bacterium
AAGCCTTTAATTTTTTCCCTTTATGCTTCAGGGTTACTTCTGCGCGGGGCTTAATTTGCGTGCCGGAATTAACGCTAAAGCCGACTAACTGCCAGACAGGCTTAATTTGCTTACGCATCTGGTTTTCCGCAATTGCAACCAGGTCATCGTCAAATATCTGTTTCTTTTTGTCTGCCAGCTCCTTGAAAGACGCAAATGCTTTTTCTAATTCCTGCTCTTTAAGGTGAAAACCCATCTCTTTAAGCCTCTCTAGAAAAGCATGCCTTCCGGAGTGTTTACCTAAGACAAGGCTTGCCTGATTAAAGCCTACATCCGCAGGACGGATAATCTCGTAAGTTTTGCGTTTTTTTAAGATTCCATCCTGATGAATACCCGCCTCATGCCTGAAGGCATTGGCACCTACAATTGCTTTGTTTGGAGCTATAACAAATCCGGTAAGCTTGCTTACCAGCCGTGAAACCTTATAAATCCGGTCCTTCTTAATGCCTGTTTCTAAATTGCCGAAAACATCCTTCCTTGTATCCAGGGCCATTACTATTTCCTCCAGGGAAGCGTTACCGGCGCGCTCGCCTATGCCATTTATGGTACATTCAACCTGCCTGGCACCGTTTTTAACCGCTGCCAGAGAATTGGCAACCGCAAGGCCCAAGTCATTATGGCAATGAACGGATATAACCGCTTTATCGATATCCCGGACATTTTCTTTGATTGCGCTTATTATATTACCGAATTCTTCCGGCTCGGCATAACCTACCGTATCGGGAATATTAACCGTTCTGGCACCTGCGGCAATAACCGCCTCAATGACCCTGAAGAGGAAATCTTTTTCCGTGCGCGAAGCATCCTCGGGAGAAAATTCAATATCCGGACAATATTTCCTGGCGTACTTTACTGCCTCAACCGCTAAACGAAGAATCTCATCCTCTGCCTTCTTTAACTTGTACCTCATATGAATCTTGGAAGTAGCAAGAAAAACATGTATGCGCGGCTTGCCTGCGAGTTTTACTGCCTGGTGCGCGGCATCAATATCCTTCTTTATTGCCCGTGCCAATCCGCAAATAACAGGCCCCTTTATAGACTTTGCTATCCGCTCTACTGCCTGAAAATCTCCTTTGGAAGAAATAGGAAAACCCGCCTCGATGATATCTATGCCTAAGCTTGTAAGCGCCTCGGCAATTTCCAGCTTCTCCCTCTGGTTTAAAGAGGCTCCCGGAGCCTGTTCTCCGTCACGTAAAGTTGTATCAAAGGTTATGATTCTGTCCATTTTTTATTTTTTATCTTTAATCTTTTATCTTACTTCCTCATCCAGGGCATCACAAATGAGAGCATAATTTATGGAGCCGCTGCTTTTTCAACATCACCCGACATAAATTATCAGCTCGAATTTGTCCCGGTGAATGCAAGAAAATTTTGCAAGAAATTTTCGCCGCTGCCTATGAGCCGGGATTACTTCTTCATCCAGGGCATCATTTTCCGTAACTCTTTACCGACCTCTTCTATTTTATGCTGATCTCCCTTTTCGAGCAGTTCGTTAAATAAAGGCCTCTTGTTTTCGTTTTCTTTAATCCATTCCCTGGCGAACTTGCCGGATTTTATATCTTTTAGTAGTTTGGCCATTGTGCGCCTTGTCTTCTCGGTTATGATTTTCGGCCCGCGGGTAAGGTCACCGTAACAGGCGGTATTGGAAACGCGCCTGCGCATACCGCTGATTCCGACTTCCTGTATTAAATCGGTAATCAATTTCAATTCGTGCAAAACCTCGAAATAGGCAATCTCCGGCTGATAGCCTGCTTCAATCAGAGTGTCGAATCCGGCCTTGATTAATTCGCTGACGCCGCCGCAAAGGACAGCCTGTTCTCCGAATAAATCGGTTTCTGTTTCCTCATCAAATGTAGTTTCAATTACGCCTGCACGGGTGCCTCCGATAGCTTTGGCATAAGCCAGGCCTAACTGCTTTGCCTGCCCTGTTGCGTCCTGAAACACTGCTAAAAGACAGGGAACGCCTTTTCCTTCTTCATACATTTTTCTTACCAATGCCCCCGGACCTTTGGGTGCCACCATAAATACATCTATTTTCTTCGGCGGCTTAATCTGCTTAAACCTGATATTGAAGCCGTGCGAAAAGCAAAGAGCCTTGCCTTTTTTAAGATTCTGCTTAATGTCTTCTTTATAGACCTTTGCCTGAACGTGGTCCTGGGTTAAAATTTGAATAACATCGGCTAATCCTGCTGCCTGCTGGGCGCTGACAGGAGAAAACCCGTCGTCTTTAGCCTGCTGATAATTAGCCGTTCCTTCAACCTCGGAAACAATCACGTTTACGCCGCTGTCCCTCAAGCATAACCCCTGGCCCCTGCCTTGTATGCCATAGCCGATTATCGCTACGGTCTTACCTTTTAATAAGTCCAAATTAGCATCCTGGTCATAATATACTTTTGCCATTCATCTCTCCTTTCAATGAGCCCCGCTTCGTAAGATGCAGCAAAATTCTGTTTCCCGAGAGATTCACAGAATCTCCGGGATTTAATCCCTGAAATCGCAACGCGATTTCTAGGGACCATAATTTTGCTGCACTCAGCGGG
>JAHJCI010000106.1 GCA_018813085.1 Candidatus Omnitrophota bacterium
CCGATCTGCCAATTGCATGCTTTTGCCCTTCGCTTCGCTCAGGACTACATTAACTAAACTCTAATTGTGTATTTTTGCTCTCCAGCGCTGAAGTCTTTCGCCGTCGGCTACGGCTTACTCGTCGCTTCGGCAGTCGTCTTACGCGGATATGAGCCCTACGCTCCTCGTAAATCCTTGCCGACTTTTGCCGAAAAACTTCTTATGCGCTTCCGACCAACCCCCAAAATCCCTAGAACAGAAACTCTCACATCCAGTTTTTTAGTCTTCATATACTAGCCTCTTAATATTTATGCAAGTATAATTCATGAATAATAAGATTTATTTAACGCTCGTAATCCTGTTTTACTCAAAAATGAACCTGGTGGTTTTGGAGCGAATGTCGATTTTAGCCAAAGCAGCTTGAGTAGCGAAGGAATCCAAACGTGAAAACATTTGGATGGCGAGGATGTCTGAGTCCGTCCTGGCGGTAGCCGACGGACGAGTTCCGCAGCCACCGAGCTATGAAAGACCTTTGGCGTTAAGAAATCGACTTTGAGCGATAAAACTGTTAGGTTCATTGAATTGCTAATATCCCCTCTATCTTCTCAAACACTTCATCTACGCTGATTGCCTTCATACAGTGATAATCCCGGCAATCCTTGACATAACAAGGAACCTTACAGCCTACTTCCTTTTGAATAATAATATGCTCTCCCAAAGGATACGGCCCGGTAATCACCGCAGAGGTCGGGCCAAACAAGGCAATTAGCTTCTTGCCTACTGCCGCCGCTATATGCATCGGCCCTGAATCCGCAGAAACAACGATATCCGCCTCCTGCATCAAGGCTGCTAACTGGCCTAATGATGTCTGGCCTGTAAAATCAAAAACCTCTTTACCTGAAGCCTTGATTATCTGCCCTGCCAAACCCTTGTCTTTTTGGGCGCCTGTAATCGCGATATTGATCGCTAAATTATCTTTAAGCCGCTTTATCAATTCGGCAAAGTTATCCGACAGCCAGCGTTTTGGATACCAGTTAGCTCCCGGGTTTATTACCAGCAAAGGCAAATCCTGGACAATATTTTTCTTTAGCAATAAGCTCTCGATATACTTCTTATCTTCTTCGGAAGGCAGAAATTCATATCTTCTCTTATTTACTTTTAACCCAAGATGCTCCAGTATGCTCAGGAAATAATCTATCTTATGCATGGCTTTATCCGCAGCAGGAACCCTGGTTGTAAGCAAGGCCATGGTTTTAGGATTATCAATGCCGATAATCTGCTTAATACCGGCGCATTTTAATATGCAGGTTCTGGATAAAGACGGCCTCAGGATAAAACCGGTATCAAATCCTTTTTTTCTTAAATTAAAGGCAAAAATTAAGCGCGCAATTATTCCTTTGTGTTTTCCTTTTTCGTCATAAACAATAACCTCGCTCAGGTTATGGTTATTCCGGAAGATATCCTTTATGCGCGGCACAGATAAAACCGCAAGCTTTGATTGAGGAAAATTCTCTTTTAGGTTATCTAAGAAGGGAAATAAAAAAAGTGCATCTCCCAGCCAGTTTGTGGCAACAACTAATATTTTTTTCATTTAATAAGGCGGTTTTAGTTTTCTAAATAGGTTATAAAAACCGCTAAGTTTTCCCCAGAGCCTGATTCCTAAATCATGATTTGTAATCTTGATTCTTCTTAAGGCATATATATCGGGCTTACGCATTATCCCGCGGTTGGTTGTGCATGCGCATTCATAACCGGCATCCTCGGCTGCCCTTAATACCTCGGGAGTAAATCCTCCCACCGGATACGCCAGGAAAGATAAATCAATCCCAAACTCTTCGCGCGCTTTCTTCCTCGATGCGATAACCTCTTCTCTTTGTTTATCCGCTGATAATTCAGGCAGGTAAAAATGACTGAGCGTATGAGAACCCAAAGAAACAGGGGAATTATGAATTATCCAGTTTAAATCCTGTTTTGTCAAATACCCCTCTTTCCCGACCCAATCCAGCACGATAAATATCGTTGCCGGAAGCTTCAATTTCCGAAGTACATTTACTGCGGCGAGATTATCCTTGTATCCGTCATCAAAGGTAATAACTACCAGATTCCCGGGTAGCCTCTCTCCTTTTTTAATCATCCCGCAGAGTTCGTTTAACGATACAACCTTGTAATTGCGGCTTTTTATAAAAGCCATCTGCTGTAAAAATATTTCAGGAGAGACTGAAATCGTATTACCCCGGGCAATACCTGCATCGATGTTATGATACATTAATATCGCAGGATAATAGTTTATGCGAAGAAAAACATAGAGCCCTGAGAGAATAATTACTAAAACTCCGCAGGTAATAATAAATTTCTTAAATCTACTCATCGCTTATCCTGACCTTTACTCTCTAAGGCTTTCTTATAAACAGCCTCTACCCGGCTGAGCATCTCTTCGAGGCTGAATCTCTCTTTAATTTGTTTCTTTGCATTATCGATTATACGCTTGCCGAGTGAGGGATCAACCAATAACTGCTTTATCCCCGAGCATAATCCATCAACATCGCCGGGCTGAAAAAGAATCCCTGTTTCTTTATCCTTGATAATCTCGCTTATGCCTCCTACACGGCTGGCAACAACCGGTATACCTCTTGACTGTGCCTCAAGAATGGAAAACCCTAATCCTTCTTTCGAGGAAGGTAAAACAGATATATCGATAATCTTGAATAAGGACCTGAGATTTGCCTCAGCTCCCAAAAATATAATGTGATTACCCAGTCCCTCTTTCCTCACCCAGGCCTTAAGCTGCTGCTCTTTCCTTCCTGTCCCGATAACCAATAAACGAATACTGGGGTATTCTTTTATTAACCTGCTCACTGCCTGAAACAGCAGGATATGCCCCTTCTCTGCAGAAAGCCTGGCAATGATAGCCAGGATAGGGCTGCCTTGAATACTACTGTAATCTTTGCCGCCTTTGGAATAATTCTCCTCTAGGCTGATGGAATTATAAATAACATTTAGTTTCTTCTTTTCCAAGCCAAAATCCTCAACCAAATGCTTGCCTACGGCTTCACTGATTGCGATAGTTGAATCTCCCAGGCAGGGGATTTTTCTCCTCACTAAATGCGGTTGATAAAACCCGTGAAAAGTAGAAACATAGGCAATGCCCAATTTCCTGCTTACTAAAAAAGCAAGGAATTGGGTAATGCGGGTCTGGGCGTGAATCAAGGCAATATCTTCTCTTTGAATAAATTCTTTCAAGATAAAATAAGCCGCTATCAGGCGCGGGCTTAATATGGATTTTGTCTTAAGCGGCAGCTTTAAAAAAGAAATTCCGTTTTCCTTTAATATTCCTTCTGCCCATCCGGACAAAGAACCGACGAAGATATCGTGGCCGCGCTGCTTTAAGCCCTTGCTTAACTCTAAAACATAGCGCGTAATCCCGCCGATATTAAGATGGTTGGTTAGAATTAATATTTTCATGTTTCAAAATCAAAGATTA
>JAHJCI010000107.1 GCA_018813085.1 Candidatus Omnitrophota bacterium
ATAAGAATCGGAAAGGTTCCCAAAGCTGAAGCAGCGTAGCATACGGCCACCCCTGCGCATGCGCGGGAGAATTCCTCCGTAGCAATACACAAGTCCAGCACTCCTGCGACGATCTGCTTAGGGCCTAGTTGAACCGTACCGCCGTATTCTTCGGGAATGAAAATACCGAACAAATCAGAGCGGGCCAGGACCTTCATTATTTCCCTGGGGAATTCTTCGCTCTTATCCAGCTCTGCGGCAACCGGACGGATTTTCTCCTCGGCAATCTTGCTGCAAAGCTCTTTAATCATCATTTGTTCTTCGGTTAATAAATAATCCATTACGCCTTGCTCCTTTCGTTATAATTTTTTGACTAAAGCTATTTCTTTGCAATCGGGAAATTTCGAACAGGAAATACATTCCGCCCAAATCTTATGCGGAAGCTTATCTTTACTGACCTTGCGGAAACCAAAACGTTTAAAATAACCTGGAATGAATGTCAAGACAAAAATGGATTTACATCCCATTTCTTTTGCTTCGCAAAAGGCAATTTTGATTAAATCCCCGCCTATACCCTTATTTTGAACGCGCGAACTAACTGCCAAAGAACGGATTTCGCATAAATCCTTCCAGGTTATATGCAGCGCGCAACAAGCCACTATACGCTTATTAATTTCGCAAACCCAGAAATCACGCAACGATTCATAAATTCCCAGAAAAGAACGCGGCAATAAAAATCCCTTCCCGGCAAATTTGTTTATCAATGCATGTATTGCTTCTACATCTTGGAGTCTGGCTTTTCTTATCATCGCCTTGTTATTTTATCTCGGTTTTCTTGGCTACCACTACAATACCGGAATCGGTAACAAAAAAATGCTTTTTATCTTCCTCTGGATCATAGCCGATAACCATTCCTGAAGGAATATTAACATCCTTATCTATAATTGCTTTATTTATCCTCGTGTTCCTGCCTACCGTAACACCTTCCATTAATATTGAATCAATAACTTCCGAGCCGCTCTCTATCCTGACGTTGTAAGAAAGAACCGAATGCTCAAGGCGCTTGCCGCTAATAAGACATCCTCCGGAAATTAAAGAATTCACGATTGAACCAGCCCCTGCTTTTCTGGCAGCTTCGCTAAGAATCGTCTTGGCAGGAGGGTATTGCCCCTGGTAAGTCCTGATAGGCCAGTCTTGATCATAGAAATTGAATGCCGGAGATTCAGCAACCAGGTCCATATTTGCCGCGTAATAAGCATCGATAGTACCAATATCGCGCCAATACTTAGCCTTTTTGCCGGCTTTATCAGTAAATTTATAAGCATAAATACTGGACCCGCTATTTAACATTTTTGGCAGAATATCCTTGCCGAAATCGTAGCGGCTACTACCGTTTTCGGATTCCCCTTCCAGGGCTTGCATTAAAACCTCTTTTTTAAATACGTAGATGCCCATTGAAGCATGGAATGCCTCGGCTTGTTGATTTACTTTCATACTTGGTTTCTCCTGGAAAGAAATCACCCTGTTTTTATTATCCATGCCTGCCATGCCAAAGTGGCTTACATCCTCTTTCTTCTCTAGCTCAACTACAGCCAGGGTGACGTCTGCATTTATCCTGCGATGAAAATCAAGCATGCGCCGATAATCCATCTTGTATATATGGTCACCCGCTAATATAAGTACCTCCTGCGGTTCTTCCATTTTAACAACATAAATATTCTGATATATGGCATCGGCGGTACCGCGATACCAAACATCCCCGATCCTCTGCTGCGCCTGGAGCACTTCGATGTATTCACCCAGTTCAGTAGAAAGTATATTCCATCCCAGGCGAATATGCTTTTCCAGGGAAGCTGATTTATACTGTGTAAGCACATAAATCCTGCGCAGCCCTGAGTTTAAACAGTTGCTCAGGGAAAAGTCGATAATCCGGTAAATCCCGCCAAAGGGAACTGCCGGTTTAGTGCGGTCGCGCGTTAAAGGCTGCAGCCTCTCGCCTTTACCGCCAGCCATGATAAAGGTCAAAACCTTATGCATTATTTTACTCCGCAGGCGAAAAACCTGCCCTTAAGGTTATACCTGAAGGCATATTATAACTTAGTTATTATATCCAGACTTAGTAATATCACAAAGACCGTTAAAGAAATTCTTACGTAGTTTATTATTATAACATTATTCTCTAACGGGGCAAGATTAAATTAACTCAATGCCTGTTTAGCGCTTCTCCTCTATTCAAAGAGGTTGCTCAACAACCCTTCCTTTATCTATTGCCATAATAGAATCGGAGATTTCCTTAAGTAAAGCAAGATTATGGGTTATAAATATATAGGTAAGGCTGAACTTATCTTTCAGGCTCTTTAATAAATCCAGAATTTCAACCTGCCTTGTCAAGTCAAGGCTTGAAACCGGCTCATCAAGAATTAGAAATTTTGGCCTCAGAATCAAAGAACGGGCCAGGCAAATGCGCTGCCTCTGGCCTCCGCTAAACTCAACCGGGTAACGCCTTAAAATCCCCTCATCTAGCCCTACGCTTTCCAGCGTCATTAAAATCATATTTTTAAAATTCTTTTTATTGGCCGGACAATGTATTGCCAGGGGTTCTCTCAATATATCCCGGATGCGCATTTTAGGGTTAAGGCTTTGGTAGGGGTTCTGAAATATAATCTGGACCTCCTTGCGGAAATTCTTTATCTGCCTCTGGTTATAAATAATTTCTCCTTGAGTCGGCTCGATTAATCCTACCAGGAGCTTGGCTAATGTAGTTTTACCTGAACCTGACCTTCCTACTATCCCCAGGGTGCTGGCTTTCTCAACCTTAAAACTTACCCCGTCAAGCGCCTTAACAAAACCGCGGCTGCTCCTAAAAATCCCCCGCTCTACAGGAAAATATTTTTTTAAATTTTTAACCTCTAGCATCAGCGACATTATAACCCGCTTTTTTAGAAAAATAAAGTGCAGCCTGGTTTAACAATTAAGCCGCCAGCCTTAAATAAGCCTTAACCAATGCCTTTGTGTGTTCGTGCTGAGGATTGGTAAAAATCCTTTCTAAATCTCCTGCCTCAACAATGCTTCCCCTATACATAACATAAATTCGCTGGCAGAGTTTTTTAACTAACCCCAGGTTATGCGTAATAAAAATACAGGAGAAGCCAACCTCTTTTTGTAAATCCGATAATAACTCCAGGATTTCTGCCTCCGTATCTATATCCAGGCTGGTTGTCGGCTCATCAGCGATAAGCAGGTTCGGATTAGAAGCCAAGGCCTGGGCTATCATTACCCTCTGATTCATGCCGCCGGAAAGCTGATGAGGATAGTCGTAAAATACCTCCTCAGCCGAAGGCATAGCAACCTGCCGTAATAATTCGACTGTCCTCCTCTCAGGGTCAACCTTCTCTTTATCCTGGCGAATATGTTCAGAGACTGCTTCAGAAATCTGGGAACCTACGGTTAGAATCGGATTCAGGTACATCACCGGCTCCTGAAAAATGTAAGAGATTTTTTCACCGCGCATGCTTCGCAATTCTTCAGCCTTTATCTTCAGTAAATCCATACCTTCAAAGATAACTTCCCCGCTTGTTATGCGTGCATTGGGAGGTAAAATTTTAGTAATTGCCCTGGTAGTAATCGTTTTTCCCGAACCGGATTCTCCTACCAGGCCTACAATCTCCTTATGCCTTACTTCTAAATTTACCTTATTTACCGCAAGAGATATCTCTTTGTTCTGTGAAAATTCTACCGTAAGATTCTTTAAACTTAATAAGTTTCCCATCTCTACCGCCTTATTATTTTCCTTATCTTAAAATTTCCTGCGCCTGGAAACTATCTCTTTGATTATAAACTCAGGCTTTTTTCTAAACCCGGCGGCGCAGGCCTTCGCCAATCAAATTAAACCCTAATATTGTAATCAGAATAAATAATCCCGGATATAAAGTTAACCACCAGGCAATACCTAGTGTAGACTTTGCCTCGATAAGGATATTACCCCAGCTGGGAATAGGCGGCTGAACGCCTAAGCCGAGGAAACTTAAAGCCGACTCAATCAAAATCGCGCTGGCTATGCGTAAAATCGTACTTACCAGAACCGGTGCAATCGCATTTGGAATAAGGTGCCTGAGGATAATGCGCAGATTGGAAGCCCCGATTACTTTCGCGGCCTCAATAAACTCGCGCTCCTTAAGGCTTAAAATCTCTGCGCGGATCAGGCGGGCAGTCCCCATCCAGCTGGTAAGACCGATAATTAACATAATATTAAATATCGAAGGCCCTACTATTGCTACTACCGCAAGAATAAGAAAAAAAGTCGGAAAGCAAAGCATAATGTCTACAAAGCGCATAATCAGGGAATCTACCCATTTGCCGTAAAACCCTGATACAGAACCTAGAATAACACCGATAAAGGTAGCTATGCCTACGGCAATAATGCCTATGCTTAAAGAAATCCGAGCGCCATAAATTATACGGGTAAATAAATCCCTTCCCAGGGTGTCAGTACCCATCAAATGCTGCCAGGAAGGTGCTATAAGCAGGCTCGCGCTGTCAATTTCAGCCGGGTCATAAGGTGCAAGTGTTCCGGCAAAAATTGCCGCAAGGCTTAAGGCAAGAATAATTGAAATACCCGCAATTAACGATATCTTCATCTTTGTTTATTACGCATTAGGTTATGTAGCTGCATTTTTGCTAGATAGCATCTTCGATTAAAACCGCGGCTTAATACTGCCATCGGCGTATAGCG
>JAHJCI010000108.1 GCA_018813085.1 Candidatus Omnitrophota bacterium
AGGAAATAGTCACATGCGGCAACAATAAAAAGGTATATTCCCGCTTAAAAAAGAAACAAAAGCATTATAAGAAAAAAATGCTACTCTTAAGCTATGCTCACAATATGGAAGAATTGATGTCCGCAGCTGATTTAATTATAACCAAACCCGGAGGCATAACGTGTGCGGAGGCGCTAAGCAAGGGGCTACCGATGTTAATCGTTTCCCCGATACCGGGCCAAGAAGCGAATAATACATCTTTTCTTGTCGGGCAGAAAGCAGCAATAAAGATAGCTAATGCTAAAGATTTAGTCAAGGTCATTACGGATTTATATAACCATCCTGAAAAATTAAAAGCATTGTCTGAATCGGCCAAGCGCATAAGTAAGCCCGCCGCAGCAGAAGATATCGCTAAACTCTTATCCGGTTTATGATTTTCTATATACTTTATAAAATTGGCGAGTTTATTGCCCTTATTTTTCCCTTGAAAATGGCCTATATGGTAGGGATATTTTTCTCGGATTTACATTATTTATTCGCCTGGAAAGATCATGCCAATGTCGCAGCAAACTTAAAAGCGATATTCCCGGAGAAAAGCATTCAAGAAATCAAAGCCATGCGCTTGCGGATGTCCAGGAATTTCGCGAAATACCTTATAGACTTTTTTCGTTTCTCACGCCTGGACAAAAATAACATCAAGAAATTTTTACATACAAAAAATCTGCATTATATTGACAACGCTCTTAAAAACGGAAAAGGGGCTATAATACTTACCGCACATATTGGAAACTGGGAAGTAGGCGGGGTCGGAATGGCGCTTTTAGGTTATGACATAGGCGTAGTGGCGCTTTCTCACCGCCATGGCAGCGTTGATAAATTTTTCATAGCACAAAGAGAGCAAAAAGGAGTATCTGTATTGCCCCTTGGCAGGGCAGCGCGGGATTGCCTAAAGTTTCTGCGGGAAAATAAGATAATTGCTTTAGTGGGTGACCGTAATTTCGGATCAAAGGGTACGCTCATAGATTTATTCGGCTTGCCGACCTATCTGCCGGAAGGCCCGGCCGTCTTTAGCCTGAAGATCGGCACCCCCATCATTCCTGCATTTGTATTGCGCAATCCAGATGACACGCATACATTAACATTTGAGAAGCCCATTGAATTTACCCCCACGGGAGATAAAGATAATGATCTACTAGAGCTGATGGAGAAGTATAAACTGGTAATAGAGCATTATATTAAAACTTATCCGGAACATTGGTTTATGTTTCGTAAATTTTGGGCGGAGCAGGAAAAATAATGAGAATCTGCGTAATTATACCCGCATATAATGAATCCAAAACTATAGCAGGACTTATTAAACAAATCCGTCAGATTAGTAAAGACGTTGTTGTAATAGATGACGGCTCGACTGATTCAACGGCCCTTATTAGTAAAGAACATGGAGCAACCGTCATAAAGAATACGGGCAATTTAGGAAAAGGGGCTTCACTGACGCTTGGCTTAAAATATGCCGTAGGCAATAATTTTGATGCCGCAATCACCATGGACGGCGACGGACAGCACCTGCCTGAAGATATCACCCAATTCATCAAAAAGGCAGAATCCGAAGATATTGGTATAGTTATCGGCAACCGCATGCAAGCTACCGGGAATATGCCTCTTTTGAGGGTTTTTACCAACAGGTTTATGTCCTGGCTTATTTCCCGTATAGTCGGACAAAAGATTCCTGATACCCAATGCGGATTCCGTTTAATAAAAAGTGATTTAATAAAGAAACTGAAATTTACTACGCAGCGTTTTGAAACCGAATCCGAAATATTAATTCAAGCTTCCCGGTTGGGGTATAAAATCGAGTCCTTAGCGATCAAGTCAATCTATCAAAGAGAGAGAAGCCAGGTAAATCCCTTGATTGACACGATCAGGTTTATCGGATTTATATGTCGCCAGAAATAAATTACGCCCTCCTGAGAAAGAGGATGGTAGAAGAACAGCTGATACCCCGAGGTATAAGTAACCCTAAGGTCATTGAGGCATTTTTAAAAGTAGAGCGGCACAGGTTTATTCCTGAGAAACTCCGGGAAAACTCGTACGCAGACTACCCTGTTCCTATTGGCGAAGGCCAAACTATATCGCAACCTTACATCGTTGCCTTAATGACTGAGTCGCTTGATCTTTCCGGAGAAAGTAAGGTTTTGGAAATCGGCACTGGTTCAGGATACCAAACCGCGATTCTGGCTGAATTATCCAAAGAAGTTTATACTGTTTAGCGATTTTCATCTTTGGCAGAAAAAGCAGGATCTTTATTCCAGGAATTAGGTTATTCTAATATTAATATGAAAACCGGAGACGGTTCCCTGGGATGGAAAGAAGAGGCTCCTTTTTCAAGAATTATAGTAACTGCTGCTTCTCCGGGATTGCCGCCTCCCTTAATCGAGCAATTATCAGAAGGCGGAAAAATAGTTTTACCGCTGGGTGAAACTTATAGCCAAGCCTTGACTATAATAGAGAAAAAGCAGGGACAAATCAATAAAGAAACGGTTTGTAGTTGTGTATTTGTCCCCTTAGTCGGCAAATACGGCCAAAACCACTAAATCATCAGGGACGTCCTTTCAGCTGAATACAAGGGTGTCCCCGAAGTTAACAATTTGTCATTATTGCTGATTATGGGGACACCCTCCCGATTGGCTGAAAGGGTGTCCCCCTACGCTTGTATGTTTCTTTAACTACAGTAAGCTTCGGCGGACTATCCAACGAAGCTAAGCGCGAAAGCTGCTTAGCGAAGGCGGATGTCCCCCGATTGGCTGAAAGGATGTCCCTAAGGTTTATGGAGTGGATTTTAAGTTTACCTAAGGAATTGGCGGTTATTATTACAGCCGCCCTGCCCGTGTTTGAGCTAAGAGGCGCGATACCGCTGGGCTTTTACCTTAAGATGCCGATTGCTAAAATATTTATCCTGGCATTAATCGGCAATCTTATCCCGGTCATTCCACTATATTTCTTATTACGACCCGTCTCTAACTTGTTAAGCCGCAAGACATTATTCCGGGCATTTTTTGAACGCCTGTTCAGCTATACTAAAAAGAAAGCAGAGATTATACAGCGCTACGAAGCCTTAGGCCTAATGTTATTCGTAGCAATACCCTTGCCTGTAACCGGCGCCTGGACAGGCACCATTGCTGCTGTTTTGTTTAAAATCAAGTTTAAATACACGCTTCTTGCCGTTATTCTAGGCGTAATTATTGCAGCAATCATTGTAACTGCTTTGTGTATTATAGGAAAAATTAGCTGGCAAATAATAAAATGATTCAGGTCTATACAGGAAACGGAAAAGGCAAAACAACAGCAGCGCTGGGATTAGCGCTAAGGGCATCCGGAGCAGGATTGAAAGTTTATATCGGGCAATTTATTAAAGGGAGCTCTTATTGCGAACTTAAGGCCTTGAAGCGTATTCCTAATATTAGCATCGAACAATACGGAAGGGGCTGCTTCATTAAGCATAAACCGCAGGATAAAGATATCATGCTTGCCTGTACCGGGCTTAAGCGAGCCGGGGAAATTATCTCCCAAAAAAAATTCGATTTGATAATACTGGATGAGATTAACATTGCTTTAAGGCTCGGCCTCTTAAAAATAAAAGACGTAATAAATCTGCTTAACGGCGCTCCTGACAACATAGAGCTGGTTTTAACCGGCAGAGGAGCTCATCCTAAAATAAAGAAGCTCGCTGATTTGGTCAGCGAAATAAAAGAAGTAAAGCATTATTATAAAAAGGGGGTCCGGGCGCGCAAAGGTATTGAGTTTTAACTAATTGTTGATAATTTCTTGACATAAGATTAAACATATAGTAATATACTTTAAATTGTTCTTTGTATTTCAGAACCGTACGAGTTAAGGGAATCCTGTGATTCCGTAAATACGGAAGATTCAGGTACAGTCCCGCTGCTGTAATAGGTGACGAAAGTCGCTTGAATACCACTGTTCTATGATATAGAATGGGAAGGAAGCGATGATCAGGTTGACCCTTAAGTCAGAAAACCTGCCCGTCGTGAATAGAAATAACAGCTCTGGGGAAAATATAATTATTGACAATTCGTGTTAAAAGAGTAATATTAAAGACATAGGTTAAGGGAAATCCGTA
>JAHJCI010000109.1 GCA_018813085.1 Candidatus Omnitrophota bacterium
GATATCATTGATATTGGAAAGAATAAAATCGGCGATTTCAGTAAATTGACCCCCTGGATATTTGTGGGGTTGTTGGTTCTTATTGTTCTCAGGGGGCTGCTATATTCAATAGGCGCTGATGAAGTAGGGGTAATTCAGAGGTTTGGAAAATACGTGCGCCTGAGTTCCCCGGGATTGCATGCCAAGATTCCTTTTGGCGTTGAAAAGGTTACACCGGTTAAAGTCAAGAGGGTGTTTAAGGAGGAATTTGGGATACGCACTTTACGTGCCGGCGTGCGCACGGAATATTCCTCTCGTGGTTACCTTGATGAATCATTAATGCTTACAGGAGACCTGAATATCCTTGATGTGCGCTGGATTGTCCAGTTTAAGGTAAAAGACCCGGTGAGGTTACTGTTTAATATCAGGCAGCCCGTAGAAAACATAAGGGATATATCAGAAACGGTTATGCGACGGTTTGTGGGAAATTATAGAGTAGATGAGGTTCTTACCACAAAGAGAGAAGAGATAGACCATTTGGTACAGCAGGCAATGCAAAAGATATTAGATGAATACGATACGGGCGTTCAGGTTGTCACGGTTAAATTATTAGACGTGAATCCTCCTGAAAAGGTAAAACCTGCATTTAATGAGGTAAATGAAGCAAAGCAGGAAAGAGAAAAGTTAATCAATCAGGCCTGGGAGGCATATAACAAAGTAATCCCCAAGGCAAGGGGCGAGGCAGAGAAAACAATCAGGGAAGCAGAGGGGTATAGCTTGGATAAGATAAACCGCTCAAAGGGCGAGGCAGACAGATTTTTATCTATATTAGCTGAATACAAGAAAGCTCCCCAGATAACCAGAAAGAGGTTATACCTGGAAACACTTTCGGATGTCCTGCCTAAGGCAAAAGAAAAATATATTATTGACCCGCAGCAGTCTTCGATACTGCCGCTGCTTGATGTAACCAAGAGGGGGGGTGCGGGACAATGAAAGGTACACTAAGAAGGATTTCAGGCGTGTTAGTTATCGTAGCAGTATTGATTATTCTTGTATTTGCCACCGGTATCTTGTTTGTGGTTGACGAAACAAAGCAGGTTGTGATTACCCAGTTCGGCAGGCCGGTAGGTGAGCCGATTACTTCTTCGGGGCTGCATGTTAAAAAGCCACTCATTCAACAGGCAAATTATTTCGAAAAAAGAGTCATGGAGTGGGACGGTGACCCTAATCAGATTCCCACCAGGGATAAAAAATACATCTGGGTTGATACTTATGCGCGCTGGAGAATTGACAGTCCCCTCAATTTTATGCAGTCTGTGGGCAGTGAAATAAGTGCCCACGCGCGCTTGGATGATATAATTAATTCGGCAACCCGTGATGCAATTGCCAGCCATTTGCTGGTTGATGCAATCAGGGATACCAACCGGATACTCGATAGCACAGAGATTGAGGCCGATGTTTCGCTTGCCGAGGAGGCGCTTGAGCGTATCGAGGTGGGGCGCAGTTCGTTGGAGAGTTTGATTTTAACCAAGGCGAGGAAACTTGCTCCTCAATACGGGATTGAGCTTGTTGACGTGCGGATTAAGCGCGTTAATTACGTAAAAGAAGTCAGGGATAAAGTTTATGACCGTATGGTTGCCGAGCGCAAGCGTGCTGCAGAAAAATACCGTTCCGAAGGCCAGGGAAAATCAGCCGAGATAGAGGGCCAGCTATCCAAGGAGTTAAAATTAATCACTTCCGAGGCATATCGGCTGGCGCAGGGCCTTAAAGGCAAGGCAGACGCCGAAGCTATCAACATTTACGCTCAAGCGTACAGCCAGAACCCTGATTTTTATTCTTTCGTCAAGACACTGGAAACTTACCAGAAGACGATTGACGAAAATTCCACGATAATCCTCACTACGGATGCTGAGTATTATAAATATCTTAAGCAATTGGAATAACATATAGAAAGGGAGGGCAATGTGGGTTGCTGCTGTACATCAGACAAAAAGAAAAAGCCTAAGAAAAAGAAAAAGAAATAAGTATGCCTAAAGCCAGGATTGTCTGTACGCTCGGTCCGGCCAGCGATAATGAAACCGTCTTAAGAAAAATGATGCTGGCCGGGATGGATGTAGTGCGCCTAAATTTTTCCCACGGCAGCCATCAGGACCACCTCAAGCGTTTAAATATTATCCGTCTGCTTAACAAGCGCTATCGCCGCCATATCCGCATATTGCAGGATTTGGAGGGTTATCGTATCCGCATCGGGAAGTTGAAAAACAGCCGGCCAATCCAGCTTCGCAAAAGGC
>JAHJCI010000110.1 GCA_018813085.1 Candidatus Omnitrophota bacterium
ATTTGATATTCATATTTGATATTTGACTTTTGATATTTGGTATTTATATATGGTTAAAGTCAAGATCTGCGGAATAACCAACCTTGAAGACGCATTATATTCGCTAGAGCAGGGAGCTGATGCGCTCGGCTTCGTTTTTTATAAAAAAAGCCCGAGGTATATTAAGCCTGAGCAGGCAAAGGCGATAATTAAGAAATTACCGCGCGGCGTTAAAAAGGTAGGCGTATTTGTAAATGCAAAAGAAGCGTCCATAAAAAAGATAGCCGCAAGCCTTAGATTGGATATACTGCAATTTCACGGGAATGAATCACGGGTATTTTGCCGTAAGTTTAGGCGTTTTAAGGTAATAAAGGCCTTCAGGCTGAAGGATAAGATAAGCCCTGTTGATATTACGGATTATGAGGTTTGGGCTTATTTATTTGATACTTACGCAAAAAATAAATTCGGCGGCACAGGCAAACAATTCAACTACTCTTGCCTTAGCGGCCTTGGCGCGCTCGGAAAAACAATATTTTTAGCAGGGGGGCTTAATCAGCGCAATGTCAGCAAAGCCTTAAAGCTTTTTCCTGCTTCCTGGGTGGATGCTTCCAGTTCTCTTGAGAAATACCCCGGAAAAAAGGATAAGGCCAAGCTTAAGAAATTTATTAAGAACGCGAAGGCACTGTGATTAGTAGGGATAGGTTGTTTTATTGATATATCCAGCCTTTTTATTCTATAGAGGCGCTCCCCATTACCTGATTTATAGAAGTTGACTTAAAGCCAAAAGGGTAGTACAATATCCAAAGATAGCCCCGCCCTTTCAACAAAGCAGAATAGGCGAATAGTTTACAAGGGCGGGGTTTACCGCATAGATACTTCGTGTTTTGCGGAATTCTGCCTAAAATCCCGTCCATCTTAAAAGGGCGGGTCGCTAAATTTAAATTATAATCTAAGTTTGTTGTATTTTAAGGAAAACTATATATTTTTTAAGGAGGAGAAATGGCTTTAATTAAAAACAATAAAGAGGGTGTTATCAAAGAATTCAAAATTCATGCCAAGGATACGGGTTCGACAGAAGTGCAGATAGCGCTTTTAAGCGAACGCATCAATCTCTTAAGCCAGCATTTTAACCGGCATAAAAAGGATTTACATTCAAGGCATGGGCTCCTGTTGATGGTAGGCAAGCGCAGGAGTTTATTGGATTACCTGAAGAAAAAAGACAGTAAAAAATATGAAGATGTTTTGAGTAAGTTAAACTTAAGAAAGTAGGATAAATATGGATATAGCAAAGATTAATTTCGGCGGCAAAGATTTAATAATTGAATCGGGGAAACTGGCTAAGCAGGCAAACGGTTCCGTGACGGTGCAGTACGGAGGGACGCTGGTTTTAGTGACGGCCTGTATGTCATCTGGAATCAGGGAAGGGTTGGATTTTTTTCCTTTAACCGTAGAATATCAGGAGAAGACTTATGCTGCCGGCCGCATTCCGGGAGGTTTTTTTAAGCGCGAAGGGCGCCCTTCAGAAAGCGAAATATTATGCGCCCGCTTGATTGACCGTCCGATAAGGCCGCTGTTTCCCAAAGGCATGCTTAATGATGTTCAGGTAATGGCAATCGTTCTTTCCAGCGACGGTGAAAACGATCCCGATGTTTTGGCGGTAATCGGCGCATCGACTGCATTATGCATTTCGGATATTCCTTTCTCCGGGTCCATAGCTGCCTGCCGCGTAGGGTACAAAGATAACGAATTGCTATTGAATCCTTCATATACGCAGTTAGAGAATTCCAGTCTGGATTTAGTAGTAGCGGCAAGTAAGGCCGGTATAGTTATGCTGGAAGCAAAAAGCAACCAGGTCAGCGAAGAAATATTCTTATCGGCTGTGGAATTCGGCTGGAAGAATCTACAGGATATTTTTAAACTTCAGGAAGGTTTTATTCAAAAGAATTCAAAACCCAAGAGGCAGGCCGATTATAAAAAGATTGACCCTGAGCTGCAGGCAAAGGTTGAAAAAATTTCAGAGAAGAAGCTCAAGGAAATTTTCACCCTTAACAGCAAGGAGGAAAGGGAGGATGCGGTAAGCCTCTTAAACAAAGAGCTCCAGAAGGAACTTGAACCTTTGGGATTACTGCCTCAGGATATAAAAACGGCTCTGACAGAGGTTGAAAAACAAAGCCTGCGCAATTATATTTTAAAACAAAAAAAACGCCTTGATAACAGGAAGATGAATCAGATTCGCCAGATTAGCTGCGAGGTGGCTGTGCTTCCGCGTACTCACGGTTCAGGATTATTTACCCGGGGGCAAACTCAAAGCTTATGCGTGACTACATTAGGTACGGGCGAAGATGAGCAGTTGATTGAGGCTCTGGAAGGAGAGAAGTATAAGTCATTTATGCTTCATTACAGTTTTCCTCCTTTTAGCGTAGGCGAGACAAAGCCGGTGCGCGGTCCGGGAAGGCGCGAAATCGGGCATGGCGCCCTGGCTGAGAGGGCATTAGCCAGCGTTATGCCGTCTAAGGATGCTTTTCCCTATACGGTCAGGGTGGTTTCCGAGATCCTTGAATCTAACGGTTCTTCCAGTATGGCGACAGTTTGCGCTGCCTCCTTGTCATTAATGGATGCCGGTGTGCCGATACAAGAAGCAGTCGGCGGGATTGCCCTGGGATTAATCAAAGAGGGCGATCAGGCAGTTATTCTTACCGACATCGCCGGGCTTGAGGACCATTTCGGCGATATGGATTTTAAGGTTGCCGGAACCAGGGACGGTATAACCGCCGCACAATTAGATATGAAAATCGAAGGTATTAGTATCGATTTATTAAAACAGGCGCTAGCGCAAGCCAAAGAGGCAAGGTCGGAAGTTTTAGATAAGATTAACGCAGCAATCGATAAGCCGCGTTCAGAAATAGCCGAGTTTGCGCCGCATGTCGAAATTGTTAAAATTGCTACCGACAAGATCGGGGATTTAATCGGCCCGGGCGGCAAGAACATTAAGAGAATTATCAGCGCTACGGGTGCTACAATCGATATACAGGATGACGGCAGGGTAATCGTGGGCTCTAGCGACAGGGCTGCCTTGCAGAATGCCCTGGCAATGGTCAGGGAGAATACCGAGGACCTTGAAATAGGCAAAATATATACAGGTAAGATTAAGCGCATTATGGCTTTTGGAGCATTTTGCCAGATTTGCCCGGGCAAAGAGGGGCTGATCCATGTATCTGAATTAGCGGACCATTTCGTTAAAGAAGTAACGGATGAAGTAAAGATCGGAGATGAGGTTAGGGTTAAGGTAGTCGGCATCGATCAAATGGGGCGGATTAATCTTAGCCGGAAACAGGTAGAGCAAGATAGTAAAGAATAAAGTTGGCCATGCACCAGAAATGGACTAATGAAATAAAAGCAACCATCCTTTTTGCTTTCGGAATTATTATTCTGGCGAGCCTGGCATCATTCAGTTCCGATGACCTGGCTTTTTTCACTTCAAATCCCAATGTTCCTGCGCATAATCTTATCCGAGGCTTCGGAGCCCACCTTGCAGGATTTCTCTTATTCTTAATCGGCTGGAGCGGCTGGCTCCTGCCCTTATTTATTTTCTTTTGGTCAATACGTCTTTTTAAACAACAGGGCATAGACTTCAGGTTTGTGCGCGTCTTCGGTTTTATTATCCTGCTATTGGCAATCAGTTCCCTGCTTGCGGTTTTTGGTAACGGCGCTTCCTGGCAGCAGTTTTCCCAGGGAGGGTTATTGGGCTATGTTTCATCCAATCTGACAGTGACTTATTTCGGAAGGCTGGGAGCTTATATAATTTTTCTTACCCTGACTGTTTTATCCCTTGCGCTGGTTTTGGATATCCTGGTATCGACATTTTTTGTAAGGATTACCCAAAGAATCAAAGGCTTAATAGGCAAAACTTTATTAAAACCCGGGAAATTAACCCTTAGATTGAATAAGGCCCCGGCCCTGAAAGCGAATATCCAAAGGCCGCTATCAGCGGCTAAGCCCGCCGTTTTTAAACCGGATAGCAGGCCCAGAATTTCCGTAGTAAAGCCCGAGGCTGAACTATCTGTAGAGAAATCTAAAACAAAGCCGCTGGTACAGCCGGCAGGAACGCATCTATCAGCAGAAGCAAAAGATTATCAAATACCCTCATTGGACTTATTGGATTCCCCGCCTCCCCTGGAAGAGAGAAAGATCAAAGAGGACCTTGCTGGCTCAGCGCGTACATTAGAAGAAACCCTGGCTGATTTCGGAATAAGCGTTAAGGTTACCAACGTCGAATGTGGGCCCGTAATTACGCGCTACGAATTAGAACCGGCCCCGGGCGTTAAAGTGAACCGGATTGTTTCTTTATCGGATGATATTGCCCTGGCAATGAAGGCGCAGTCTGTAAGGATAGTAGCTCCTATCCCCGGTAAGGGCAGGGTCGGCGTTGAGATTCCCAATATTCAAAGCAGCATGGTTTATCTTAAAGAGGTATTGAGCACGCCTGAATTTCAAAAATCGTCTTCAAAAATTACGCTGGCGCTGGGCAAGGATATTACCGGAAAACCGGTAATTGCTGACCTCACTCAAATGCCTCATATGCTGATAGCAGGCACTACCGGTTCGGGCAAAACCGTATGCGTTAATTCTTTGATTCTTTCCCTTCTCTTTCGCGCAACGCCTGATGAGGTTAAACTTTTGATGGTAGATCCCAAGATGGTTGAATTAGCTGCTTTTAATCATTTACCTCACCTTTTATGCCCGGTAGTAACTGATGCAAAAAAAGCAGCTCTTGCTCTTAACTGGGTAGTAAATGAAATGGAAGAGCGTTATCAGCTCTTTGCCCGCGAAGCCAAAAGGAACATCGAAGCTTATAATGAAAGCAAAGAAAAGATACCTTATATTATAGTAATTATAGATGAGCTTGCGGATTTAATGGCTATTTCGCAGAATGAGGTTGAAAGTGCGATTACCCGGCTGGCACAGCTTTCCCGGGCAGTAGGAATTCATCTTGTCCTGGTTACTCAGCGGCCATCGGTAGACGTTATTACCGGCGTAATTAAAGCTAATTTTCCGGCACGCGTTTCCTTTCAGGTCGCATCTAAAGTAGATTCGCGTACCGTATTAGATAGCAACGGAGCCGATAAGCTCCTTGGCCGCGGCGATATGCTCTTTTTAAAACCCGGAGAATCAAAATTGATCCGTGCCCAGGGAAGCCTGGTTTCCGATAAGGAGATAGACCGGATTACCGACTTTATCAGGGAGCAGGGCTCACCGACCTACGACGAAGATATCTTAAAGGAACAACAAAGGTCGGCTTTAGCAAGCAGCCAGAAGGATGAGCTTTATGAGGAGGCAGTACGTTTAATTATTGAATCCGGACAGGCATCTGTTTCAATCTTACAGCGCCGGATGAGGCTGGGATATACGCGTGCGGCACGCATTATTGATTCAATGGAGCAGGAAGGAATAATCGGCCAGTTCGAAGGCAGTAAAGCGCGCAGGATTCTGGTTGATAGAGAAGAGTGGCTAAAAGAGAATACCTTAGGAAAAGCGGAGGCAGGAAATTGAAAAAGAAAACAAAAGAAAAAGAAGGAATGGAAGCCCGCGGCGAAAGATTAAAAAAATTACGCCAGGATAAAGGATTGAGCCTGAAAGAGATTCATCAAAAGACTAAAATCCATATGCGCATCCTGGAGGACTTGGAAAACGATGCGCTCGGCGATATGGCTATTGCTTATATCAAGGGGATTTTAAAGATTTACTGCTCCTGTTTGGGGGCGGATTTTAATGATTTTCTTGATCAGTATGCCAAAAAAGAACAAAAAACCGCAAGCCCAAGCCCTAATATTGAGCCCTCCCCTACCTTAGCAAAGCCCCATCTAAACGTTTCGCTGGCTAAAAGAGGCGTCAGGATAAAACCGCTAATTTTCTTCATCTGTTTATTGTTACTGGCAGCGAGCGCTTTTAAATTCGGAAAGAATATATCCGCTTACAAGTCAATGCGCCTTAAGCAAGTAGTTCTGTCCACTCCCGTAGAAATTAAAGCTCAGGTTATTCCTTCTGTCAAGCCGGCTTCAAGCAAATTAAAATTAGGCATCCGCGCCAAAGAAGATTGCTGGTTGGAAGTTAAGAGCGACGGCAAAACAATCTTCAGAAACGTTCTGAAAAAAGGAGCTTTTGAGCTTTGGGAAGCTAATAAAGAAATAGAATTCTCCTTGGGCAATGCCGCAGGAGTGGATGTAGAGGTAAACGAGAAATTACTTCCGCCTTTAGGAAGGCGCGGCCAGGTAATCAAGAATATCAAACTGACAAAGGACGGGTTAGTAGTCCCGGAGTAATTCGGCAACGGTTAAGGTGAGGAAGCCAGTATCGGTTAAGGTTAGGGTAACGTAAATAAAAAATACGAAAGACGTAACCGAAAGACGAAACGGGCATCGTAGCCGTAACCGTTAGACGAAGGTTGTATGGCTAAAAAGGTCGGAATCTTAAGTCTGGGTTGTGCGCGTAATCTTGTTGATTCTGAAGTTATTTCAGGGGTATTAAAAGAGAAAAATTACGAGATTCTGGATTTAGGTTCATTTGAAAATTCCCTTGAGCAGGCAGGGGAAGTTGATATTGCCCTGGTAAATACCTGCGCCTTTATTAAGGAAGCAAAAGAAGAATCAATCCGCTCTATATTAGATTTAATCGAGTTAAAAAAAGAAGGAAAATTAAAGAAAATAATTGTTGCCGGTTGCCTTAGCCAGCGCTATAAAGACGAACTCCTCAGGCAGTTGCCGGAAATCGATGCTTTCCTGGGAATAGTTTCTTTGAATCATTCGAGTAAGCGTTTCCGGCTCACGCCGGCGCATTATGCATATGTTAAAATCTGCGAAGGCTGTATCAATCACTGCAGTTTTTGCACGATACCGTCAATTAAAACAAAATTCAGAAGCCGCATCAGAGAATCCATCATCTCTGAAATAAGGGATTTAGATAAAGGCCCTTGCCGCGAAGTCAACATTATAGGCCAGGATATAACCGCATACGGATGGGATTTATATCGTGAATCCAGGTTAACCGTTCTTATAGAAGAGCTCCTCGAGAATTCCAGTAAGATAGATTGGTTTCGGCTGCTTTATCTTTCGCCGTTGCGGCTTAGCGATGGCCTGTTGCGTTTGATTGCTAATCATAATCGGATTGCCAAATACATTGATTTACCGCTTCAGCACATCAATGACAGGATTCTGAAATCCATGCAGAGGAATATTGACTCAGCGCAGATTCGCAAGCTTATCGGGAAGATTCGCAGGATAAGCTTGCCGCTTGCAATACGCACTACTCTGATTGTAGGTTTTCCCGGAGAAACGGAAAAAGAATTTAACGAGCTTCTTGAATTTGTTAAAGAAGTAAAATTTGAAAGATTAGGGCTTTTTATGTATTCGTCCGAAGAGGGCACTAAGGCATTTGGTTTCCCCGCGCAGGTCCCGCAAAAAATTAAAGAAGAGCGTTATAATATTATCATGTCTTGCCAGCAGGATATTGCCAGGGAAGTCAACGAAAGGTGGCAGGATAAGGTTTTGAAGGTATTGATTGAAGCCAGGCAGGAAGACGGTGTATACCTGGGCCGTACTCAATACGATGCGCCTGAGGTTGACGGTTCGGTATTTGTTAAGTCCGTCAAGGAACTGCCTGTAGGTAATTTTATAGATGCCAGGGTTATAGATACCCTGGCATATGATTTGGTAGCCCAGGCTGTATAAATAATATTTATTTTCGATAGCTGATATTTGTTTGGAGTGTGTTTATCTAGGATCAAGCATCCAGTGTCAGAAACCTTTAATTAGGAGAGCCATGAACATTGCTAATCGCATAACGATATCAAGGATTATACTGACTTTTATTTTCCTTTTTTTCATTATTTACTATAAAGGTATATTTGCCAAGGCGGCAGCATTTATAATATTTTCATTAGCCGCGCTTTCTGATTTTCTTGACGGGCGCATTGCCAAAAAAAGGAATATAGTCAGCGACTTCGGTAAATTTATGGATCCCGTTGCCGATAAGATACTAATACTGGCAGCTTTTGCTGCTTTTGTACAGATGCATCTTATTGAGGCATGGATGCTGGTGATTATCATTGCGCGGGAGCTGTTAATTACCTCATTACGATTATTCGCTTTGAACAAAGGTAGGGTTTTAGCGGCCAGCTCCTCGGGAAAACATAAAACTGCCTGGCAGATGTTTGCCATATTCTGGACACTCGGTTTTATACTTATAAAAGAAGTTATGCTTACGTTCTTCACCTGGAATCCGGATTGGGAAAAATTCTTTCATCAGGGAATATATATATTAATGTGGATTGTTGTGGGCTTTACTCTTTACTCAGGAATTACCTACCTTTGGGAAAATCGCAGGGTAATAACAAAGATTTAAGACTTGATTACAGAGATAAAAAATCATAACTTACGCCTCTTATTTTTTTCGAACCCCTTTCTAATAAAAACAATTACTTCTTTTTTTTATATAGGGTACCTGCCTTTAATTCCTGGTACTTTTGGCAGCCTTGCCGGGTTTTTTATCTTTATCATCTTAAAGGGCAATCCTTACGTTTTATTCTCTGTCACTTCGCTTACCTTGATTATGGGTTTTCTTCTAAGCGGCAAAGCCGCCAGATTATTCAGCCAGAGCGACTCTCCCCGGATTGTTATTGATGAAGTAAGCGGCATGCTGATAAGTTTTCTTGGGCTGCCTGTAGCTCTGCTGGCTGGCCTTAACCCGGCACTGGTTTCAGGGTTTATCATTTTTCGTATTATTGATACAATAAAGATTTATCCGGCGAATCGCTTCCATCGCCTTCAGGGAAGCCTGGGCATAATGGGAGATGATATCATAGCCGGATTATATACAAACCTGATTCTACGGCTTATCTTTTTGTTGAAATAGAATCTATAAGGTGTATAATTTGAATGTGTTAGAACGTATCGCTCTTTTTTTGCCAGGGCGGTTTAATATTTAGAATTTAACCAGGGAACTCTTTAAGCTTTCTAAGGGAGTTTACCTTAATGCCGGATAACATTCAGAAAGATAAATACATTAAATTTGCCTCTAGCCTTACTGCGACCATCCGCAAGTTGAGTTTATACCCCCTTAAACATCCCAGCGTTATATATTCAATCAAAAATCTATATTCTATGCTTCAGGAGATACTAGAGGCAAAGAAAGCCATCAACATTAGTTTGTCTTCGGATAAGCAGCTTCTTATAGAGGGCGATTCTATCGCAGATAAAGGCTCAAAGCTGATCGAAGGGCTTGCCGTATATTTTAAAAAGCTGGATATGGAAAGCTTAACTTTTCAAGAGGGGATTAGCGACAAGGAAATGGAAGATTTTATAAGGATTCTGATGATGGAGCCGGAGGAACTCAAAAAACAGGGGGATTTAAATAAGGCCTTCGCAGAAAAAAATATTAAGCATATTAAAATCGCCCAGTTTTCTTATGTAAAAATTCAGCGAGGCAAGGCAGCGCTTGAGGTTGATGAAGAAAAAAAGCAGCTTTTAGCCGAATTAAAAAATAAAATCAAAGATCACTCCCGGGGTAAGATTCAGAAGCCTGAAGATTTAGAGCGCCTTCAGGATGAGATTATTGGTTTAGCGGCTTCGGAAGTCAAGGATAAGAAAATCCTTTCTTCTTCTACAAAAAATATCGTAAAAAAGTTTTTACTTAAACTAAGGGTTCGCGAAAACTTTTTCTCCGGGCTTAAAAATGCCCTGTTTGAAGCCGGCTGTCAAGAGCAGGAAGTCGATGAAATAGTGGATAATATCGAGCAGGCAATCGACAAGAAACAGGTATTCGGGGCAAAGGGCAGAGGCGAGGCTGGGCAAGGGCAGGAAGTTTTAAGAAGAGAAAATCAGGACTTAAAATCAAGAGTAAGCCGGCTTGAGAAAGAAATCGAAACTAAATCCACCGCTTTTGAAGAACTAAAAAGAGAGCATAAAAAAGCTACTCAGGAAAAAGAAAGAATAGACAATATCGTCCACCATATGGCCGAGGGCTTAGTAGTCGTAGACCCCAAGGGAAAGATAATAATGCTTAATCCCGTGGCTGAGAAGTTATTGGGCATAAAGAGGGATAACCTGGGAATGCCTTTGGGCCAGGCGGTTAAAGATGAGCACCTGCTTACCATGGTTAAGAATATTACGCCCGATCAAGACGGGACTATGCAAAAGGATATTGAGCTGTTTAGTCCCGATGAGTCCACCAAAAGAGTATTGAGGACAAGTTCGGCGGTAGTGGAAGACCATAACGGAAAGACCGTCGGCATGGTTACAACCTTAAACGATATTACGCGGCAGAAAGAAATTGAAAGAATGAAATCTGCTTTTGTGGCTAACGTATCCCATGAATTAAGGACTCCCTTGGCTACAATTCAGCAAAATATATCTTTGTTAATTGAAGGCCTGCCCGGAGTGTTAAACGAAGCGCAGATGAAATTCCTGAACATTGCCGGGGATAACCTGAAAAGATTGAGGCGGCTGATAAATGACCTCTTGGATAGCGCTGCTATCGAAGCGGGAAAGTTTAAACTTAAGATATCAAAAAGCGACCTGAATGAAAGGATTAATAGCGTGAGTACTTTCTTAAACAGATGGGCTCAGACTAAGAATATAACTATTGAAACGAAATTGCTACTAGAGAGCGAACAAATAGAAATGGATAATGACCGCATTGAGCAGGTGATGACAAATTTATTAAGCAATGCAATTAAGTTTACTCCGGAAGGCGGGAAAATAGTAGTTTCGGCTCTGCGGAGAGAAGCAACTAAAGAAGCTCCGCAAGGCCTGGTAGAGGTATCCGTGAAGGACAGCGGGCCCGGAATTACAGAGGATAACCTGAAGAGGATTTTTGAGAAATTCGAAAGAGGAAGTGCGGTTAATTCAGGTATCGGCGGCACAGGCCTGGGATTATCTATTTGTCAGGAAATCATAAAGATGCACGGGGGCGAAGTCTGGGTAGAGAGCAAGCTGGATGAAGGAAGTACATTTTCTTTTACGCTGCCCAGGGCTCTAGGGATAGTTCTGTGAGGCAGGTTAAATGAAGTCCGAACCTAAGCTTGCTGCATCTTACGAAGCGGGGCTCATTAAAGGAGGATTAATATGGATTCGCTTACGGCAAAAAAAGTAATGGTAATTGATGATGAGAAAGACTTTTTATTTACCATGGAATACTGGCTGAAATCAAAGGGGTATCAGGTCGAGAGCGCCAATGACGGCTTTAAGGCGATAGAACTGGTAAAGTCCTTTAAGCCCGATATAATCCTGCTTGATATTAATATGCCCGGAATCGACGGGGTAGAAACCCTGAAACGGATAAGGCTTATAAATAAGGACGTACCGGTGATTATTATTACCGCATACATAGGGGAGGAAAGGGTAGCCGAGGCATCAAGTTATCAGATCTCCGGATTATTCTATAAAGACAAAGATTTCAAGGACGGCTTGATTCTCCTTGAATCAGTTTTAAGGACGCATAAGAACCTTAAGAAAGATTAAGGCACTTATTAAATTCAAAGCCAATTTTTGAATCCGCTTATCTTAAGTTAAAGCGGATTTTTTATTAGATTTTTCTTGACAATCGTTTAATTTATGTTATATTTGGGAACACTTGTAGTTTTGGTAAGTACCGTAAATCTAATAATACTTATCGATGGAAAAACAGAAGAAAAACAACTCCGGCAACGCGCATTCCGTGATTTCCTCTCAGGAAATTGTAGAGAAATTCAAGGTTTCCTATCAGACCGTAAACCATTATACAGATTTTGGGCTGTTGCATGTAGCCTTTAAGAAGGGCAATGTCCGTTTCTACAATAGAAGAGAAGTTAAATTCCGCCTTGGGAAAATAACTAAGCTGGCAAGCGAGGGTTATTCCCTGCGCCTGATACGCCGTAAACTGATCGGCTTGTGAGAGGCAGAGTGAAATGAGTTACTTTAAAGTCCTGGGATTTCAAAAAGAGCCGTTTTCGACCAGCCCGGACCCGGAGTTCTTTTACTTGTCCTGCGAGCATGAGACAGCGCTCACTAATATCCTGATTGAATTGCGCCTCAGGCGCGGTTTAAGCGTAATCCTGGGAGATATAGGAACCGGCAAGACCAGCCTTTCGCGTAAACTGATTCAGGAGTTACGGGCAAGGGAGGATTGTATTTTTCATATGATTCTGGATCCTTCCTTTGAAAAGGAAGAGCTCTTTTTGAATTATCTGCTGCAAAATTTTGACATACCCCAACCGGCTCCGGGAGAGAATCTTTTAAGTTTAAGGGAAGCGCTGGAAAAATTTCTCTTTCAAAAAGGAGTAATCGAAAACAAGACCGTTTGCCTGGTTATCGACGAGGCTCAGAAATTAAACGGGATGTCTTTGGAATTATTGCGGGTACTCCTGAATTACGAGACAAATGAGTATAAGCTTCTGCAACTGGTTTTATTGGGGCAGCTGGAGCTTCATTCAAAGATAATGAGTATGGCTAATTTTTTCGACCGCATAAGCTTCAAATATACTCTCAACCCCTTGAATTACGAAGATACAAGGGAAATGATTGAATTCCGCATAAGGCAGGCCGGCTATAAAGCAAGCATGCACCTGTTCCTGGAAGAAGCAATAAGGGAAATATATCAATACACGCGCGGCTATCCCAGGCAGATAACCATGCTTTGCTATAAGGCATTGAAGCATCTGGTAATGAAGAAGGAACTGGTTGTAGATGCCAGGCTTATTAAAAAGATTATACAGGAAGAGGTAAGGACGGGATGGCAGAGAAAGGATCTCTTACTCCAGAGAGAGAATTATTAAAACTGATTG
>JAHJCI010000111.1 GCA_018813085.1 Candidatus Omnitrophota bacterium
AAGTTAAACCCGGCGGCAAGAGAACTAGCCAGGGCTAAACCGCCTACCTTCAAAGGAAACATCAGGATGATATTCAGGATAAGGTTTACCAAGAGGGACCAAAATGCGATTTTAACGGGAGTGCGGGTATCCTGCAAAGAATAAAAGCCGGAGATTAATATCTTCATTCCTCCGAAGAATACCAACCCGAAGGCGTAAAAGAAGAGCACTGAGGAACTAATCTGGGCGGAATAGTAATCAAAATTCCCGCGCTGAAATAATAGCTTAATTATCGGCTGTGATAAAACAAGCAGGCCAAGGCATGCAGGCAGCATCAGGAAGAATACCGTGCGCAAGGAAAAACTCAGGGTTGACTTTAACCCTTTAATATCCTTAACCGCAGCCTGAGTGGAAAGCGTAGGTAGTACAGCCGAAGATAAAGCAATACCGAATAAAGCCAGGGGAAATTGAATAATACGGTTAGCATAATATATCGCGGCTACCGCACCCTGTCCGACTATAAAGGCAAAAGATGCTAACACCGTATCAATTAAGATGTTTAGATGATATACCGCAGTGCCGAAAATACGCGGTAAGAGCAATCTTCCGATTTGTTTTATTCCCGGATGAAGAAAATCAGGCTTGATTTTTAATAAACTGATACGAAAACCCTGTTTAAACAGCGCGGGAACCTGAATACCTACTTGAAAGATTCCTCCCAATAACACTCCCAGCGCTAATCCAAATACAGGATTAGGCATCAATCGATAAGCGATTAATACGCTTAATATAGTGCAGACATTAAGCAGGCAGGAAGCAAAGGCGGGCACAGTAAAAGATCTGAATGTATGCAGAACTCCCATAGAATAAGCCGTCAAGCTGATAAGCACTAAATAGGGGAACAAAATTTGCGTAAGACGAACAGTAAGCAGGAATTTGGCAGGCTCTTTCAAAAACCCCGGGGCAATAATACTGACGATTGGACGGGCAAATATAATACCAAGAAATGATATGCCGGATAAGACTATTAATATAATCCAGAAACTGTTACCGACCAGGCCCCAGAAATCACCGCTTTTTTCCCTGCTCTTGTATTCGCAAAAAACCGGGACAAAAGCAGAATTCGCCGCTCCTTCACCTACAAGGTCCCGTAGTATATTGGGAATCCTGAAAGCAACAAAAAATGCCTCAGAAACAGCGCCTGTTCCGAAGATTGCAGCAATCACTATATCCCGGATAAAACCTAATATCCTCGAACAAAGCGTAGCGATACTGATAATTGAAGCAGATTTAATGATAGACTTTTTCTCTGACATATGAAATTGTGAAAAGATTTAAAAATAGAACAATTTCTGATTAAAAGATTTAAAAATAGATTATACAGATTAAATTCCAATAAAAAATCTGTGTAATCTTCAAATAATCTGCGTAATCAAGTTCTTTCTATTCTTCTGCTTCAGATTCGGGAAAGAACTACATATTTTAATTGACGAGATTAACTAATTATGTTATAAAAATAAAGACATAAGTTATGGAGCTCGAAGAGCGACATAACTTATTTGACTGAATTGAAAGGAGAAAATATGCCTCATCGCAGGACATCAATAAAAACTCTACGCAAAGATAAAAAAAGGCACCAGCGCAATCTTAGAATTAAAAAAGATATAAAAAAAGCGATTAAGGAATTGCAGGCAAGTATCTTGCAAAAAAATGCTGCTGAAGCCAAACGCCTGCTCTCGGAGGTTTCTTCTAAGCTGGACAAGGCGGTAAAAAAAGATATCATTAAGAAGAATACTGCCTCAAGAAAGAAATCCCGTTTTAATCGCTCTCTTCTAAGAATAACATAATCTAATAAAGAGCCGTTCCAGAGCAAATTCCGGTTTCAGCCTGCCTGTTTTAATATCAATATCGCAATTAAGTAAAAACGAAAGTTTTCTCTTTTTATCTTGCGAGCTTAGCCTCTCTCTATGTAATTGGTATCGAATGGCCCCGAGAATCTTCTCCGGCCTTTCCCCTTTCAGTAAAAGCTGCCGCAAGAGCCTCAAGGCAGGGCTAATCCGCTTTTGTAAAATCTGGCGCGCAAGGGTAAATGCGTTTATTTCAACGCTTTCACTAAAATTTATCTGCTCGCCGGATTTAGATATTCCAGAAAAAAAAGTATCCCGCCTGTCTATATGCCTTGCCTCAAAAATGATACTTACATGGCTTAGGGGGTTTTTAAAATACGAAAGTAAATATTTCTTTATCTCTGCATTTAATTTCGGGGCGCCTTTAATCAGGATTAATCTCTGTTTGGCTTTAACAGGCAGTAGGAGGAGTTTTTCTTGAAGGGTAATAAGGTCTAGGTCTTTTGAATATAGCGTTTCGAAGTTAAATGATTCCAGGCGGGGCGGAAATAATTCCTCTTTAATTTTTTGTAATTTTATATCCTTGGAAAATTCGTCTTCGCCGACAAACAAATAAATCATTACCAGACTTCCACGACCCTATCAACGACCCTCCGGGCTAAATCGCTGGTTGCCTCGTTTATTGCGGCTGCTTCTGATTTCGCCAGGCTGCCCTGCGTAAAATAGGTTGTATCACCGACGAGACTGGCAACATCCCAAAGCACGACTCCTTTGCCGGTGTCATAAAGTTTGATATTTACCGCCAGGCTGATACGGTATTCCTCTACTTCCTTGTTATCCTGGCCCATATACCTTAAGGCATCGCGGCGATAATCAACCAATTCGCCTTCCAAAATCAGGTCAGCCTCCTCTTCCCTGGTCAACCTGAGGTTGCCATCAAGAATAAACTGGTCAATTACCTCCCGCGTTATATCTTTCTCAAGTAGCGGACGGTAAATTTTATATCTACTTGCCACCGAAGTAACGGCAGTAATATCTATTTTGTTGACAAAGGGAGCAATGTAAATCGTCCGATAGTCCTTGGTTATAAGGGAACGTGTGCTATAGCCGCAGCCGGAGATTATAACAATACTGACAAACAACAAGCAACCAGTAACGAGTGAAAAAAATCTTACTGAGGGGCTATTTCTTTTTATCGGCATTATCGGTCTTCTTCTCTAAAGCCCGAAGCTTTGAAAAGGCCTTGGCAGCCCATAGGCTCTGGGGATAATCCTTAATTACTGTATTATAATAGAGTTTAGCCGCCTTGTATGCTTTCTGTTTTTCGTAAAATACCGCGGTATCATAATGGCTTTCTGCTTCTCTTTCTTTTAACTCCTGGATATTTTTTTCTGCCTGGCGCGATAATTCTGCTTCCGGATGAGAGAGAAGAAAGTCTTCGAATTTCTCTTTGGCTTCGCGGGTTGCCTCCTGGTCGTAATCAGGGGTAGGCGAAATACTCCCGCGACAGGCAGCAATCTGGAACTTCGCCGCCTCAACCCAGTCGCTCTCCGGATAATTAGTAACTACCTTATTAAACTCTTCCTCTGCCTCCAGATAACGGGCGAGGCTTTTTAAAATCAGGCCTAATTTATATTGCGCCTCGGCAGCGCGAGGCCCATAAGTAGAATTAGTGATAATCTTGTCGAATATCTCAATTGCCGGGTTTTCCACGGGCAAGGTAAGGCCAAGGGTTTTACGCTTTTCGCCCTGCATGTATTGTTCGGCAATCTTGAATTCCCTGTCAATAATCTCGTTGACTCTTGAGCTAAAGGGGTATTTATCGATTACCTTTTGATAAGCAAGGTATGCCTCGTAAAGCCGGCCTGTATTCTCTTCGATTATCCCTAAATAATATTGTGCTTCGGCAGCCTCCGCGCTCTTGGGATAACTGCTAATCAGCTTCTTGAATTCATTCCTGGCTTCTTTTAAGTTGTCCTGCTTGAAATAGTCTACAGCAAAGGCTAATTGCTCGGCCGGAGTAGATTTAACCGCGTGTTTGGGGTTAACCCATGTACCGGTCTTAGGAGACCATATCCAGAAAGCGTAAGCGGGACTAGTTACGCAGAAAAAACTTACTAGTAATATATAAATTACTCTACGCATAGCAATTAAATTTAACATAGATAACCTGGTTTGTCAACAGAATCAAGGGCTTACCCTCCTAGTAAATACCCGCTAAAACAGAATCTTATCTTCCCTTGATAAAGAAACCCGCTTATCCCCTACTGCCTTACCACAACCAGTGCAGATATATTCATATAAATACCCGTCAGGAAGAATAAGCAAAAGCCTCTCTTTGACCGGCATTGAGCTGCCGCAATTATTGCAATAAAGGCGGGTTGCCTGGAAGTCTTTATACTGATGATTTTCTCGCATTTTTACCTGACTTCTGAATTTGTTTTAGGGGCTTACTGGATTCAACCTGCTTATGGACAGAGGTTGTCCGGGCAGACTTGAATTTTCCTCTAAATCCGACTGCGGGTTAATCTTAATTTTGATTTAATGCTTTTCTAATTTATTAACTCTATCCTGTAGCTCAATAATATACAAATATGCTTCTTCCAACTTCTCCATCATCAATCTGTTTTGCTCAAATATCTTTATACCCTCTTTCTTAACCTCTTCCCTTGATTGCATATTGGGTAAATGCTTATTCTCCAAGACAAACTGCTTAAGCTCCTTAATAGACATTAACTTGTATCCGGGTTCAAATACATAATCCGGATAAGTATCTGCATCCGTAGTGATATCGCCGTTTACATACATATTACCGTTTACATAAAGCCTGTAGGCCCCTGGGGTTGTTGTCCCGATGCCGACGTTGCCACTACTGTTGACTATAAACTCATCACTATTACCTGCCGTGCCATCGGGATCCACTTCGAATGTACCTTCATTACCTACGGCACCTTCAACCTTCAAGTCCTTATATACCCCATACGGACTCGGATAATAAGTAGTGATAACGACCTCTTCCTGGGCAAAACACAAACTCAAGCTAAACAATAAAATCACACCCACAAAAATACCAATTTTTCCCACGAGGACTCTCCTGATTCTATAAACCCTGTCCACCTACGCGGTGGAAAGGTTTATAAAAATTTTCTAAAATTAATTTTTTACCATTTTAAAAGCTGGCCTTGATAAGGACTTTTATTTTCCATCATTGGCTATATTGTAACTCGTTATATATCAAATAGTAATTTGAAAAAACTGTCCCCTCTCGTTTACTATCGTCTAAGCTCTTTTGCAAAAATAAGTTTCGCATCATAAGGGTGGCACCTGGGGGAACATGTCCATTTTTCCTTACATTTGCAAAAGAACTTTTATTCTATTATTCTTATTATTTCAGCGATAAAACTACCCTCTTCAGGAATTGGATTACAGAATGCCTCGACAACAACTGCATTATTAAGACTACCTATATTACCAATGCTTACATCCCCTAAGACAATTACTGTCATAGGGCTAACAGTTATCGCTATGGTTTTGTTTTCTTCAGTAACAATGATAACTTCGTTTTCTTCTGTTTCTTTAATTTCTGCTGTCTGCTTAATTTTGCCTTTGAAAATTAGTAAACTCTCTGTCTTTCCTTCCAGCTTTTTTATTCTTTCTCCAGAAGGCTGTTTTGGTATTTTCTCAATAAAGTCAGGGACAGGCTCTTCTTTTTTAGTAGTTTCTTTAACCGCTGGCACTACTGTTGACCTGGGAAGTGTTATATCTCTTTCCGGTCTAGCGCTTTCTACTGTCTCAAACCCGCTAAGGAAAAAAATTGTGATCCAGATTATAAAAAATAAAATGAAATTCTTTTCCATCTTATTACCTCCCCTTTTTCCTTGTTTCTGTTAACTTAAATTGATAATTACCATAATCTCACCTATCCCATTCTTCTACTGGACCTGCTGAGGATGGTAATACCCTACCCAAAAATAATCCCTTAAGTCATGGGCTTATTTTACTCGATCTCCTTGCCTGCGCCCGTTTGATAATGGATCCATTTAAAACCAGGGCAAACCTTTCTATCTTATTGTAATGTTACCAAAAGCACAATCTTGCCTTCGCCTTCACCTAACGGCTCTAAGGCCTTACCTAGAACCATACCTGGTTTTAGTTTATCCGGGCTTGCCTTCATTGCATAGCCGGGCTTGGAGGAAGTAACCAAAAGGTCGCCTCTTTTTATCGGTCCATTTTCAGTAGTAACTTTACAGGGCACACGGCCAGCTAAAGCCAAAGGAGTATCGCTATCTTCCATATCAATAAGAAAACCTGGGCTTGAGGAAATAACCCCGGCAACCATTGTATCATAAGGCATTGAACTCTTAACTATCCTTTGATTAATTTCGGAGTCAATCACAACCACATCTGCTGGCTCCACATCTTCCGCCGCAGGAAAATCTTCAGCAATATCCCAAATTGTCTTTCCTCCACCTCCAGCTGAACCCATTCCAATATTGCCATTAACATAAAGAGTATAACCTGTGCTCGCCGTCGTCCCGATGCCAACGCTACCGCCACCATCAATAAATATCCTCGGAGTAGGAGTTCCTCCCGAACTCAAATATACGCCCATCCTTCCATGGATGCGAAGCGCATCAGAATCGGTACC
>JAHJCI010000008.1 GCA_018813085.1 Candidatus Omnitrophota bacterium
CAAGATTGTAAAGGTTTTTTGGGGTGTATCTGCAGAATAAATAATGCCTTTTCCCTGGGCGTGAGGGTTTGTTTGAGGCGCACGTTGAAAATGCGAGCGGGCATGGTTTGCAGACTTAAATATTATGTCCAAGAGCGAGTACCCGGCCTTTTTATAAAAGCTGCGGGCTCAAGCGTTGCTCCGAAAGCAAAGCCAAACAAACCCAGCGAATAAACGGTGAGTAAATTCGAACCATTGGGTAAAGAACCGTCCCTAAAATTAATTGGCGGGAAGCTGTAAAGGGACTGAAGCTGTTTCGCTAGTATTCTGCTGCGAAGATGTTTCTTCTGTTTCGGGTCCGGGAAAATTAAAGGGAATTGCAAAACGCGCTTTCCCATTATTAACCGTAAACGCTGCGCATGCACAGCCGCCTAAGATAAATAACGCCAAAATTAAAAAGTAAATTCTCATCATTTAATCCTGTTCCTTATGCTTGAAGAAATTAACAATACCTGATCAGGCAGCAAGCACCTTCTTGACCATATCCAATATTTCCCTGCCTGTGGTAGGTTTAGACATAATATAATGCTCGCCGGTTTTTTCTACTGATAATTCCTCTTCCTTGGTCAGTATACCGGTGAGGAATATTATGGGAATGCTCTTGGTGGCGGGGCTTTCTGCAAGTGTTGCGGCAACATCACATCCTGACATATCGGGAATAACTATGTCCAGAATAATTAAATCGGGTTTTGAGCGCTTAACCAGTTCAAGCGCTTCCCTGCCCTTAGTAGTAGAAAAAACCTCATAATTAGAGCGCCTTAAAATATTGCTTATATGAGTAAGCGTCTCCTCCTCATCTTCTACCACCAGTATCCTCTTTTGGAGACTCTCTATCATTAGGCGTAGATTACCATTGATTCAAAAACCTGTCAATACTTTTTAGCGCCTAAGGCCGGGGAAATTAATAGCTGCGTTCCTGCGAGAGGCTCATATCAAGAAATGGGCGCAGCCTCCTTGAGCGGCTGGGATGGCGAAGCTTCTTTAATGCCTTTGCTTCTATCTGCCGTACGCGCTCGCGGGTCACTTTAAAAGTCTTACCCACGTCCTCCAGTGTATGAGCAGAATCGTCTTCCAGGCCAAAACGCAAAGATAAAATTCTTTTCTCCCGCGAGCCCAGGGTAGATAACATTGCCTTCATCTCCTCCTTGAGCATCGAATGAACTGTAGTATTCGCCGGAGAAATAGCCTTCTTATCCTGAATAAAATCTCCGAAATTAGTATCGCCCTCATCTCCGATGGGCATCTGTAAAGAGATCGGTTCCTGGGCTATCTTAAGGATTGACTTGATTTTCTCCTGCGGCAGGCGCAGTTTTGCGGCCATTTCGTCAGGATTAGGCTGCCGGCCTTTTTCCTGAACAAACTGGTGCGATAAGCGGATTATCTTATTGATAGTCTCGGTCATGTGCACCGGGATCCTTATAGTACGTGCCTGGTCGGCGATAGAACGCGTTATCGCTTGCCTTATCCACCAAGTAGCATAAGTCGAAAATTTGTATCCGCGCTTATACTCAAACTTTTACACTGCCCGCATAAGGCCGATGTTTCCTTCCTGGATTAAATCCAAAAAAGAGAGTCCGCGGTTGGTATATTTCTTTGCGATACTCACTACCAGCCTCAAATTCGCCTCAACCAGTTTTCTCTTTGCGCGGTTAAACCTAGCCTGGGCTATATGGATTTCTTTTAGCTGAGATCTGATTTTCAGGTATGAATTGCTTCCCAGTTGGTAAAAAATTGCCCTTTTCCTTATTCTTCTTTTCGTGACATTCTTACCCGAAGAAATACCGCGGCGCATTATCCGCTTTAACTCATCAACCAGATTAGTCATCTCGCCTAAGATTGAATCAATTACCCAGGTAGTCAAGTTGAATTTATAAAGCAGGTTAACGCAGTTGCTGTGCCGGCGGCTCCTGCGTAGAAGCTTGGTTAAGCGCGCTACCTTCTTAAACACTATCTTGCGGTTAGAAGTAAGGTCATCCTTTACTATGTCATCTAAATTCAGCTTACCTTCTAATATATTATTAGAGATACTTAAGACCGCTGCCCGTGCAAAGGGAGAGAAAAATATTGCCTCCCTGAATCTCTTTTCTGCTTCTTCTATTTTTTTTGCCAATTCAATCTCTTCCTGCCGCGAAAGCAACGGAACCGAACCCATTTGTTTTAAATACATCTTAACCGGGTCATCCAGAGGTATGAATCTCTGTTCGCTTTTAGAAGAAGCAAGTACTACGGCCTTCTTGCCGCGGGCTTCCTCTCTTTCTGTTTTTTTGCGCAAAAACATCTGGACGTTCTCTACTACCGGAATATCCTTACTGCCTAAAAGGTTAAACAGATGGTCTATGTCGCTTGAGGAAGAAACATCTTCCGGCAGGAGCCTGTTTACTTCATCATAAGTGAGGTATCCTTTTACTTTTCCGATAGCAACTATCTTATTTAATTCTTTCTTGCTTATACTTTTGTTTCTTTTTTTCATTTAACCTCCTCCAAGCAAGAGCCTGAACGCAGCAAATCCCGCAATTCAAAAACCAGGCTATCCATATGCCCCTGATCGCCCTGCTTCTGGGCTAATTTTATCTCCTCGCGCAAAGACTGACAGCGTAAATTCAAGCGCTGCTTCTTGATCTTAGAAACACAATCATTAAGAATTTCTTCGCTATCCTCCTGTGAATGTTCATCCGCAGCCAATATTTCAGATATTAAAGAAGCTGATTCCCGGTCATCAAGATAACCGATTAAACACTTAGGCTCGATATCCTTACCTTTGGAAATCAGCTCACAGATTAATGAGAAAACCCGGGCAATGCGCGCATCCTGAAAATCTTCGGGAGAGAGCACGGATTTAATCTTGGTAATCAGCTCGGTTTCCCCGAGAATCAAACGCATAAGAAGCCTTTCGGTCGGATTAATCTTGGAATCCGGGATCCTAAAAAATTCCCTGAAGTCGTAAGGCTTCTGGTCCTTGATCTTCCTTAATTCGCTGATTAAAACTTCCTCCTTAATATCTAAAGCCTGTGCCAGCCTGCGAAGATACTCAGCCTGCAATATAGGATTTCTTATTTTCTTAATCGAATCCAGCATCGCTCCTGCAACAAAAGCTTTATTTTCAGGATTTATTATTTTATAACGCGAGCTCAAAAGCCCCAGTTTATAATCAAAGAGCCCCAAGGCATTATCGAGTATATGCCTGAAGGCTTTGGCCTCAAACTTTCTTAAAAAAGAATCAGGATCAAAATTAACCGGCAAAATCGCAACCCGCGTATTCATATCTTCCTGGATAAACATATCCAGGCTTCTCAGCGTTGCGTCCTGGCCTGCCTGGTCGGAATCATACACCATGATAACATTACGGGTATATCTTTTAATCAACCTTATCTGCTCGGCAGTCAGGCTTGTGCCCAAAGAAGCAACTACATTTTTTATTCCAGCCTGAAAAACGCTAATGCAGTCAAAATAACCCTCCACTACAATTGCATAGTCTTCTTTTCTTATTGCTTCGCGCGTTAAATTTAATCCGTACAAATGCCTGCCCTTGACATAAATTAAACTTTCCGGAGAATTGATATATTTAGCCATCCCGGGGGCGTCCTCTAATAGACGCGCGCCTAATGCCAGCACGCGGCTCTTTACATCAAATATAGGAAAGACTAGGCGCTTACGGAACCTGTCGTAATAGCCCTGGTTTTGCCCTTTAGATACCAAGCCGGACTTCTCTAATAATGCGGGGCTGGCATTCTTCGTGCGCAAATAGTTAAACAGGCCCTCCCACTTATCAGGGCTTAAGCCCAGTTGAAAAAGGTTGACTGTATCATTACTCAGGCTACGCTTACTCAAATATGTACGAGCCGCCGCTCCGGAAGCAGAATTCAGAAAATCCCTGTAAAACTTAACGGCAAATTCGTTAACTTTATAAAGGCTGGTAATCAGGCCGCTTGATTTGCTTGAAGCCTCATTCTTGGGCAACTCAACGCCGGTTTTCCTGGCCAGGGTTTTAACTGCCTCGATAAAATCCATACGCTCATATTCCATGAGAAAACTTACTACGTTACCTCCCTTGCCGCAGCCGAAACAATGGAATATCTGCTTCTGAGGGTTGACCATAAACGAAGGTGTTTTCTCATGATGAAAAGGGCAAAGTGCCCTTAAATTCCTGCCGGCACGTTTAAGCGGGAAATAACCAGAGATTAACTCCACAATATCAATCCTGCTTAAAATATCATCTAGAATGTTTTCCGGAATATAATTTGCCATCTCAATTATGGTTAAACCTTCGGAATCCCGAAGAATTAATTATCTCTAATTCGCCGCGTTTCTCTAATCCGTCTAAAAGCAGGTTAAGGCCGAGATTATCGGAGGAAATATGCCCGGCAATGATAACATTTAAATCCGCTTCTTTGGCCTTCTTGAAATACTCTTCGCTCAGATGCATTGATACTAACGTACGAACCCCCTTTGCAGCCAGTTTCTTAATCGCGCGCTTGGAACCTTCTGTACCGCCGGTCATTTCCACTAAAACCTTTCCCACTGGGCTGCGCGAGTTACCTAAAATGATCCTTGGGCCGGAATAATTCTTCTTTGCCTCTCTGTATTCCGGCAGAGTATTTAATATACCAATAACATCTCCCAACCTTGAAGGTTTATTGGCTACGATCAGCTTGCTGATAAAATAATAAACATGGTTATCTGCGGGGGTGTGCAGGCAAATAAAAGGCAATTTCAATAGCCTGGCAGCATCTACTGTCTTCATATGGTTTACCGCAGATACTCTTCTCCCTACCTCAGACATCCTTTCTTCGATAAGCTGCTTTGCTACCAATGCATCAATACCCACGCTAGTAAGCATCTCAGCCTGCAGCTTCATAACTTCATAGAAATGCGCCAGCGCCCATCCGGCAGGATGATGAGAGATTACCAAATCCAGGCCCTGCTCCCGGCGCAACTTATCCGCCAGGAGAAGTTCTCCTATGTCTATATCTATGCCTACCATCGCCTTCCTGACTTCTGTATCCGGTTTTCCAAAAAGTATAGCCGAGTCAGAATAATCCCAGCGCCTGTTCCCTCTCGGGTCATGCATCCTGCCCAACCGTAGAGCTTCTTTATAAAGTTTAGATAATTTCATTTTAAGGGCGCCTGGTTTAGAGAAGGCTGATTCCCTTGACGGTAAACAGCCTTATTAAATGTTTTCTCATCCATAAAACGGAACATAATGCTGTTCCATAATCCGCCGTAAGTCGCGGGTGTCAACTTAATCAGCCTGGGGCTAAGGATGGAATTTTTCATACTGCTTCTTAAATAACTATTATTGAAAAAAGAAGCCAAAAAAAGCAGTAAGCTGGCGAATAAAGCCCATCTGATTACGCCCAGCATCAAAGCGCCCCAACAGTTCAGCAAGGAAACTGCCTCTACCTTTATTAAAAGTCCAAAGATTTTTCTGAGTATAAAAAAGATAAGATAACCCAGTAAGACAAGAAGCAGAAAAGCCGTAAAATCGAGAAAATTCTGCCAATTCTCTGCTTTAAGAGGGCCGTGAGCTCTAAAAAAACTGCTTAAATGAAGATAATAATGGCAACTGAAATAGATGGAGGAAATTGTCCCTAAGAATTTAAATAATTCAATGGGAAAACCTGTTTTTACTGAAATGTAACCAATTCTAATTAAAAGAATTGCGATAAATAAGTCTACCCAATTTAGCTGTCTAAGGAAGTCCAAAAAATACACCGCTCTTTCTATATTATCTGATTAAAATTTCTGAAAGTATAACATATATTTAGGGTTATGTCAAGGAAAGCGCTTTCTTTTTCAATCAGCGCATAATTTACGGAGCGCGAAGAGCGAGGTAAATTATATGCGCGGATTGAACCCTTGACATCTTCGATGTCAAGGGTAAAATTCAGCCATCAGACTTATGTTTCCGACTTCGCTCTTCGAACTTCGTCGAGACCTCGCCGAAGTTCCGACGTAACGTCGAAACGAAGGCGGGCGCTTCGTTACATAAGTCTGGGTTTCATTTTAATTTCAACCCCAAATTTTTCTTAACTCCCGGTTAATCGACTCCTGCTCTTGGTAGCTTAATTTTGCCTTAGGAGTCAGGCTGTTTTTCTTTTTAAGTTTATTGGAACTGCCGGATTTTGTGTTTTCCGA
>JAHJCI010000112.1 GCA_018813085.1 Candidatus Omnitrophota bacterium
CGCTGTGATACTAGAGGCAAAAGATATAGGCTATGCCGTGATGCTTGAACCTAAACATTTTATTATAGGTTTCATATACAGTTTTTTTAGCGGGATATTGTCTCTTAGTATCCTGAAGGTTGTTTTACAAAAAGCAAAGTTATATTATTTCGGATATTACTGCATCCTGCTTGCAGTGTTTACCTTAATATTTTTGTAAGTGTACAATTTACGGAACGCAAGTGAACGTAAATTGTATGCACGAACTTACCCCTCACTCAGTTACTACGAAGAATCGCTACGAAGTATCTGAGTGAGGGGTTAAATTCGCCCCCACCGTTTTGATTCGCTTTTGCCCCGAGAAATCCGAAGGATTTCCGGGACTGAGTCCATGAAATCGCCTTGCGATTTCTAAGGACGAATGTAAAACGAATCAGTGGGGGAAGTTCGGACAAATGGCTTACGAGCGCTTCGCTCCATAAGTCCTGTCCTCACTTAAAATAAACTTAATTGTTCTTCGCCCGTATCCGGTTTTTTATCTTCGCTGAACGTGGCAATCTTTCCGTATTCTCCGTCAAACCCAGGCTGAACAATAACCTGGCCCTTGCGCACACGTAATACGCCTTCAGCAATACGCTGGGGCAGGCCTTTTTCTAAATCTTCCTTTTTTGCTTTTAGGAGAATCTCAAACTCCGTACCGAACTTAGATAGAGCCATACGATATTCTCCTGCCACTGCCTTACTGCCCTTACCAATACCCTTTGCCTCGGCAATAATCTCATCCAGGGGTATTAAATTTTTGTAAGGAATAGCGTTTTCGGGCTTATACCCTTGGGGCCTGTCTGCCAACTGCTCAACCCTGTTCATTACTCCTACGGTTACGTTCTTGCCGCATTTAGGGCAGCGCCCGTTATTTTCTTTTGTTTCTCCAGGAGTAAGCCTGACCCCGCAAGCCCTGTGGCCGTCAAAATGATACTTGCCCTCTTCGGGGAAAAATTCTATAGTATATAAAAATCTGTTTTTATCCTTTTTCTTTAATGCATCAACTATGGCCTGGTAGCTGAGTTCACAATTAAATGCGTTTGCCTCTCTTCCGATACGGGAAGGGCTGTGCGAATCGCTATTAGAAATCAGGCTAAAGCGGTCCAGGGAAGACAGGCGCCAGTTCATTGCCGGATCGCTGCTTAACCCTGTCTCAAGGGCAAATATCTTGGGCGTTTGTTCTTCAAAGCAATCTTCAATCCGGTCAAATCCGGACATCGAGCCGAACAGGCTGAACCAGGGCGTCCAGATATGCGCCGGCACAAAAACACAATTCGGGTCAATGTCAAAGACTATCCTGGCTAAATCCGCCGCATCAAGCCCTAATATCGGCCTGCCGTCAGAAGCAAGATTCCCGCGGCGGCTTAAGACGTTATTTATTTTATCTACTGTTTTAAACGAAGGGGCAAAGATAACACTATGAACGCGGTAGCCACGGCCCCCTTTGGAATAAATACTGCTGATCTCTGCGGTAAGCATAAAATAGATGTCGCTTCCTGCCTGCCGGCCGGCAGAGAATTTGAATAAACCCTTGCCCGTATCTTCTAAATTGGCCTTCAGTTCTTCAAGCCAGAGATGATGCGTAAAATCACCGCTGCCCATCAGGGTGACGCCCTTGAGCCTTGCCCATTCGGCAATTCGGCTGGTGTTCATATCCTGACTCGTAGCCCTGCTGTATTTAGAATGAATGTGAAAATCAGCTAGAAACTCCACTTCTTATTTCCTCCAGGCAACGCCGTACATTGCCCCAATGCGTTCCTGCCCAATAAATGCGTCGGCAGGCCAAACAGCTAAAAAATTCTTCCTGTGTATTAAATACATATTCAGGGACTTTGCCTTGTATCTTCTCTTTATCAACCCTACTAAGCTCTGTATTACAAATTGTGCAACGGCTAAACATGTTTTGTTGATCAACCCTGATATTTAAATCCCCTAGTACCTGTTTTAGTTGAAGGCTCACGCTATCGCTCTTTATTCCAATGGCCCGGCCCACCCTGAGTTTATTAAGCAAGCGCGTATTGCGGGTTAAAATTATGCGATTATCTCTTAACGCCTGAATAATTAGCGCTGTAATATCATCCCGGGAGATATACGCAACATCAAATCCTAAAATCCGCAGCCATTTAGACAGCCGCCCCAACTCGGGGGTAAGGATAAACTTCATTTTTATTGCCGTTTGTATGCGATTTGCCCGGCAAAAATAGTATACTCAACCAATCCTCGCAGTTTCTTACCAACAAAAGCTGAATTAGCAGACCTAGAAACAAAATTTTCCTTGCTGACTAACCATTCTACCTCAGGGTCCACAACAATTATATCGGCATCCTTGCCTGTTGAAATTGTCCCTTTATCTATGCCTAAAATCTTTGCCGGATTAAGAGATATTTTTCTTACCAAGCCCGGCCAGTCTAATATTTCTGTTTGGATCAACCTGCTTATGCTTGCCGCTAATTCAGTTTCAAGGCCTGTTGTCCCAAATTCTGCGTATTCAAATTCTATATCCTTTTCATTCTCGGTGTGCGGGGCATGGTCCGAAGCAATCGCGTCAATTATCCCGGCTGCCAGCGCTTCTGTAATAGCCTCCAGGTCTTCTTGGCTTCTTAAGGGAGGGTTGATTTTCATATCTGTATGGTATCCGTATACCTCCTCTTCGCTCAAAGAAAAATAATGCGGCGCTGTCTCGGCAGTAACCTTTACGCCCTGCTTCTTGGCTTTTGCAATAATCTCTACTGATTCGCGGCAACTTACGTGAGCAATATGTATCGGCGTATTCACTTTGCGGGCCAATGAAATATCCCTGGCTACCCTTTTGTATTCGGATTCCCTGGATATTCCCTTCAGGCCCATAACGGTGGAGACAACCCCAAGGTTTACCACCCCGCCTGCGGAAAGTGCTTTGTCTTCACAGTGCGAAATTAATAAAAGCCTGTTCTTCTTTGCGTTTTTTAATGCCTGTAAAAACAAACCTGCATTATCCACAGAAGAGCCGTCGTCAGTCAGCGCTACTACGCCTTCCTTCCTTAATTTCAACATATCGGTTAATTCCCGGCCCAGCCGCTCCTTAGTGATGGCCGCTGCGATAAGCACATTCACACTGGCGGTTTGCCGGATAATATCTTTTAAAAGCCTTACGTTCTCGGGACAATCAATAGCCGGCTGGGTATTAGGCATAGCCAGAAGAGAAGTTACCCCTCCCTTTAAAGCAGCCTGTGTCCCGGTTGTCACCGTTTCTTTATCCTCCCTGCCCGGCTCTCTCAAATGTACGTGCATGTCTACAATCCCGGGCATTACTATTTTACCTGAGGCCTCCAGTAACTGACAGTTATCTGCGCTGATATTTTTCGCTACCCCGGCGATCCTGGAATTTTCGATCAAAACATCCCGCAGATCATTGATGTTGTTAGACGGATCGACTACGTGCCCGTTTTTAATTAATATTTTCCTGCTCTTTAAACTCATTGGTTTTCCCCGCACTTATGTCTCTTGCCTGGGCAATAAGAAACAGTACGGCCATTCTCGCTGCAATACCATTAGTGACCTGCTCTAATATCACGGAATTACCTCCGTCTGCTATATCGCTTGATATTTCTACGCCTCTATTAAGCGGGCCGGGATGCATAACTACGATATCCTTCTTGGCCTTGCTTAATCTCTCTTTAGTTATGCCGAAATTCCTGAAATATTCCATCCGGCTGGGGAAAGCGCTCTTCTCATCGCGCTCAAACTGCATTCTTAATACGTTAACCGCATCCGCGCATTTTAAGGCAGTGCCTAAATCATCGATCACGCGTACTCCCAGTTTTTCTATAGCCGGGGGGATAAGCATACTGGGAGCGCATAGCGTTACTTGCGCGCCTAATTTAGTCAATCCCCAGATATTTGAACGCGCTACCCGCGAATGGGCTATATCTCCCACAATTACTACATTTAAACCCTTGATTCTGCCCAGCCGCTCTTTTAAGGTAAGTATATCCAGAAGCGCCTGGGTTGGGTGCTCGTGCCATCCATCGCCTGCATTGACCACGCTTATATCCAGGTGCCGGGCAAGCATTGCCGCAGCTCCGGAACAATTATGCCTGACGACAATAATATCTGTCTTCAGGGCTTGAATATTTGTGCCGGTGTCAATTAAGGTCTCCCCTTTCTTAACGCTGGAGGTCTCTGCCATAATATTAATCACGTCGGCGGATAGCCGCTTCGCTGCAATCTCGAAAGATACCCGCGTCCTTGTAGAGGGCTCATAAAACAAATTCACCACTGTCTTTCCGCGCAAAGCCGGGACCTTCTTTATTTCGCGGGTAGAAACCTCCTTGAAAGACTCTGCGGTAGTCAAAAGAAGCTCTATTTCTTCTTTGCTTAAATCCTCCAGGCCTAACAAATCCTTTTTCGTCCAGACCATGCTCTTTAATCCTTCTCTACAATTACCACTTCATCAACGCCGTCTACTTCTAAAAGGCGGACCTCTATCATTTCATTATCTGCTGTGGGGATATTTTTACCTACGTAATCAGCGCGTATAGGCAGCTCGCGGTGGCCTCTGTCAACAAGCACTGCCAGTTGTATCGATCTGGGGCGGCCAAAATCAACCATGGCGTCCAAAGCAGCGCGCACAGTTCTGCCTGTATATAATACATCATCTACCAAGACGATATTTTTACCGGCGATATCAAAATCTATCTCTGTCTTATGCACTACCGGCTGAGGCGCAATTAAAGTCAAATCATCACGGTAGAGCGTAATATCTAATATGCCTACGGGAATAATCTCTGTCTCGATCTGCTTTATACAATCAGCTAAGCGCTTGGCCAGATACGCACCCCTGTTTCTTATGCCTATAAGGCAAAGGCCCTCTATGCCTTTATTCTTTTCTAATATTTCATGCGCAATTCTAAGCAGGCTGCGCCTGATAATGTCTTGATCCATAATCTTGGCTTTTTGCTTCATGGTCTCTTAGCCCCTGGATGCCCCGCACCTTTCTGTCGCAAGATAAGCATACAGCAAAAAATGCTGCGGGTTATTTCGCCCCGCCTATAGCTGGGCTCAATAAAAAACCCAATTGCTGTTTTGCAATTGGGTTCTAATTTGTCGTGCTTATTAGTATTCAACATCCCCACCCCTTACCAGCCTCCCGGGCTGGTTTAAAGGAATCCTTAATTGTTTATACAATAACACGCCGGGCTATCTTTGTCAAGTTAAATTACTACTACGAATTCCCCTCGCACCTTCTGCCTGCTAAAATGCTGAATAATATCGCTTACCCTGCCGCGCTTGACTTCCTCAAAATGCTTAGTAATTTCTCTGGCAACTGCGATGTTGATGTCTCCGAAAATATCCTGCACATCTTTTAATGCCGCCATGATTCTGTGGGGAGATTCGTAAAAAATAACCGTAATCCCGCAAGCCTTTAACTCTTTAAGCCGCCTGCACCGTGCAGACGCTTTATTGGATAAAAAACCATCGAATATGAATTTGTGTGCTGGTTTGCCCGAAAGCACAAGGGCACAAATAAAGGCAGTTGCTCCGGGAATAACCGTAATCGGAATATTGTTCTCTATCGCCAGATTAATAAAGTGATACCCCGGGTCAAGAATCCCCGGCATGCCGGCATCGGAAATAAGCGCGACATCTAAGCCGTCTTGTAATTTCCCAAGCAGGAACTTCGCCTTTCTAAAGCGGTTATGCTGAAAATAGCTAGTAGTCGGCGTGTCTATGCCGTAAGATTTCAGAAGAATGCGGCTATGCCGCGTGTCTTCGCAGGCAATCAAATTTACCTTTTTTAAAACCTCTATCGCCCTCAGCGTAATATCTTTAAGGTTTCCTATAGGGGTGGCAACTAGGTATAACATTTCAAAATTAAAAATTAAA
>JAHJCI010000113.1 GCA_018813085.1 Candidatus Omnitrophota bacterium
CAATCTTGGACTTCTTTATACCCCCTATGCTATGATAATTGGTCAGTTTATCCTGGCCAGCCCAATAATTACTGCCTTGTCCATTTCCGCCGTAGAGGATGCGGATAAAAGAATCAGAGAGACTGCGTTCACATTAGGAGCAACAAAGATTCAATCCTTTTTTGTTCTAGCCTCTGAGATGCGGATGAGGATTTTAGCTGCTGTAATTGCTGGCTTCGGAAGGATATTTGCCGAGGTTGGGGTTTCAATGATGTTAGGAGGTAATATTAAAAATTATACCAGGAACATTACCACCGCCATTACTTTTGAAACAGCCAAGGGCGAGTTTTCTGTGGGTTTAGCTTTAGGCATAGTCCTGCTTCTGTGCGCTTTTCTAATTAATATAGCGTTTCAGCTTCTTGCAAGGAAAAGAAATGAAGCTATATGAATTAAGAGATGTAAAGAAATATTATAACGGCTATCTAGCCCTGGATATACCTTTGCTCACCTTTGAAAGAGAAAATTTATATATAATCTATGGTCCAAACGCGGCTGGAAAAACTACTCTTTTAAATCTTTTGGCATTTTTGGACAAACCCACTGAAGGAAAAATCCTATTTTATAACTCTGATTTTTGTCTACAGGAAGACAATTTAAGGCACAGGGTAACTCTGCTTATGCAAAACCCTTATCTTTTCAAGACTATTGTATTAGAAAATGTTACCTTTGGTCTTGCCCTCCGCTCTATCAGCAGCGCAGAGGGCAGGCAAAAGGTCGAGCCGGTAATGAAACAGCTGGGGATCTGGGAACTGAGAAATAGGCATGTCAATTCACTTTCAGGTGGAGAAAAAAGAAAGGTAGCTCTGGCTAGAGCGGTTGTATTGGATACAGAGGTTCTTCTATTGGATGAGCCAACGCCCCATATAGACAAAGCTCATGCCGGCTTAATTGAGGACATGATTTCTGCCGCTGCGCACTATTCTAAGAAAACCGTAATAATGACGACTCATGATTTAAATCAGGCGCACAGGCTTACTCCAAATATTATTTATCTTATCAACGGCCGGATAAAAGATTTGCCCCTCTGGAATTTCTTTTCGGTTTATCTGACCGGTGCAAACGGTGTAAAGAAGGCCCTGGTTAACCAGAAAACTGAAATATATGTAGCCACAGAAAAGACAGGCCCGGCAAGGATAGTTATTGACCCTAAAGACATTCTTCTTTCACGCAAACCAATTCGCTCCAGCGCCCTGAACAATTTTATGACTAAAATCATCGGTGTAAGCGAAGTCAACGGACTTGTAGATGTAGTGGTGGAATCGGGTATAAGGCTGCACGCCTTTATTACCTACAAATCCCTTCGCGATATGCAACTGAACATAGGCGAGGATATCTTTATAGCCTTTAAGGCTTCTGCAGTGGAGGTTTTTGATGCTTAAATTTGAAATAGCGTTAAAAAAGGTACTGGATAAAACCAAAATTTTAAACCCTGAGGAGGTTCCTCTGGATAAATCAGTGGATTGCGTATTGGCAGAGAATATTAAAGCCAGTATTGATCTGCCCCCTTTTAACAAGTCAGCTATGGATGGATATGCTCTGCGCTCTATTGACTTAAAATCCATTCCTCAACAGTTGAAATGTTTGGGAACTGTTAAACCAGGTAAAGTATTTAAAAGGGAAATTAAAAAGGGTGAATGCGCCAAGATAATGACCGGTTCGGCAATGCCTGAAGGCTCAGATAGCGTGATTATGATTGAATTTACTGAAAAAGATAGAAAGCCAGGCGGGGTCAGAGTGCTTAAAGGCACCCAAAAAAGCGAAAACGTCTGCTTTAAAGGTGAGGATGTTAAAAAGGGCACCGATGTACTAAAAAAGGGCATGCTTTTAAGAGGCCCGGAAGTAGCCATAGCGGCAGCCCTGGGCAGAAAAAAGTTAAAGGTTTATAGAAAACCACGCGTAGCTATTCTGAATACGGGAGATGAAATAGTCCAACCAGGCAAGAATCTTGCTGGGAATAAGATTTATAATAGCAACGGGCCTATGCTATTATCGCTTCTCTCATCGATAGACATAGAGGTTGATTATCTCGGTATTGTTAAAGACAAAAAAGAAGATTTGAGGAAAATGATAAAAAAGGGTCTTAGAGATGATATCTTTCTTCTATCCGGCGGCGTTTCTATGGGAGAATTTGACCTTGTGCCCAAAGTGCTAAAGGAATGCACAGTTAAGCAGGTATTTCATAAAATTAGTATGAAACCCGGTAAGCCAGTATTTTTTGGAACTAAGAAGAGCGGGTTGATTTTTGGCATTCCTGGAAATCCTGTGTCAACCTATCTTATATTCCTGGTATTGATTAAGACGGTTATTGAAAAGATGATGGGCAGGATTCCGCATCTTGATATTCGCCGAGGAATATTAAAGGAAGATTTCAAGCAGAAACCAGACAAAAGAAAGCATTTTATTCCGGCTAAGGTTTTTCGGAAAGGAGAACAGCTGTATGTTTTTCCAATTAAGGGTTATCATGGCTCAGCTGATATTGCTTCGCTTTCTCTGGCAAATGCCTTTATGATAGTTGAGGGGACAGTTTCCTTCTTAAAAAAGAATAGCCGGGTCCAGATATTATTATGGTGATTGCGCCAAAGAAAATAAATTACCTTCGCCTTTCTATAACAGACCGTTGCAACTTAAGATGCATCTATTGTACACCAAATTGCAAATACCGCTTCATCCCAAACGATGAAATGATGAATTTTGAAGAATTGGCAGAGGCAGTAAATATATTGAGCCAAAAAGGAATAGAATTTGTGAGGATTACCGGCGGCGAACCCTTGATAAGGCGCAATGCCGAAGTTCTTATAAAGATATTACGAAAAAACAGTGCAATAAAAGAAATAAGCATGACTACAAATGGCATCCTTTTACGAGAGAAACTTTCACTTTTAATCCAAAATGGATTGAACAGATTAAATATGAGTCTTAATACTTTTAAAAGAAACAGGTATCAGCGATTAACAGGCGAAGATAAATTCGACGATGCCTGGGCTTCATTAAGCCAGGCGCTGTCAATGCCGGATTTCCTTTTGAAGATAAATGCAGTAATTCTTAAAGGGATAAACGACGATGAAGTGGAGGATCTTGCTACTTTTACTCTGCCAAATAAAGTTTCTATCCGCTTCATTGAATACTTTCCATTCAATAACGACAGATCAGAACTCAAATTTGTGCCCAATTCCATAATTAGGCAGAAAATAGAAAAGAAGTTTGGAACGTTGATTCCGGATAAGGCCAAGGGGAACGGCCCGGCAGAAAGCTATAAGATAAAAGGCGCGAAAGGGCAAATTGGATTTATAAATACTAGAACCGGCAATTTCTGCAGAGAGTGCAATAGATTAAGGCTGACTGCCGAAGGCAAGCTCTATCCTTGCCTTTTTTCCCCCTTTAGCATTAATCTGAAGAAGATGCTGAGAGACGGTATTGATAAAAAGGAAATTCAACAGCGCGTTGATGAGCTTATATTTAAAAAGGGAAGGTACTCAAAGAAGAAGATGAAGGAAAAAGAGGTCATCATGAGCAATATAGGAGGATAGATGAGAAATCAAATATCAAATATCAAATATCAAATATCAAAATCCAATATTGGGAAATTAGAAGGAACGATTGATATAAGCAACAAGGGAGAAACTAAGCGAGTTGCAAAAGCTGAGGCTCTGGTTAAGTTAAAAAGCGAGGTGATAAAACTTATAAAAGACAACAAGATTTTTAAAGGCGATGTTTTAGAAAACGCGAGATTAGCAGGGATAATGGCTGCTAAAAAAACGCACGATTTGATTCCCTTGTGTCATCCCTTAAGAATAACCGATATTAAAATATCCTTTGCGGTTATAAATCGTGGCATAAGAATTATTTCTCAAGTGCAGGCTCTGGAGAGAACAGGGGTTGAAATGGAAGCATTGGTTTCTTGCACAATTTGCGCATTGACTATTTACGATATGTGCAAGATGTATGACAAAGCAATCGAGATTAAGAATATCGTGCTTTTGGAAAAGCACGGCGGCAAGGGTGGAACTTTTAAAAGAGCTAAAATGGAGAGCTAAAAATGGGAAAAATAATAGCTGTTTGCCTCAGCGACAAAAAGGGTGTGCCAAAAAAGAACGTAAGAAAAGCTACTTTAAAAGAGAATTATGGTTTAATCGGAGATGCTCATGCCGGCCCGGGCTTAAGGCAGGTTAGCCTTTTAGCCAAAGAGAGCCTCCAGAAGATAAGCAAAAAAGGCCTTAAGCTTGGATGCGGAGGCTTTGGAGAAAATCTGACCACAAATGGAATAGAGCTTACAAGCTTTGTTGTGGGAACCAAACTAAAAGGAGGGGAGTCAATATTAAAGGTTACAAAGATAGGTAAAGATTGCAAGAAACCTTGCAGCATTTATAAAAGGTTGGGGAATTGTATCTTGCCATCCCAAGGCATATTTGCAAAGGTTCTTAAAGGCGGAATTGTAGCCCAAAATGACTCCATTGAAATCGTCCCCAGTAAAAAGATTTCTGCGGGTATATTAACCGTAAGTGACAAGAGCGCAAGTGGTCAAAGAAAGGATAAAAGTGGCAAACTCATAATAAATGCCTTGAAAATTATAGATGCAGAAGCCATTAGATATAAGGTTATACCGGATGAAAGAGAACTTATCTCAGCGACTTTAAGGCTATGGGCAGATGAAGGGATATTGGACCTGATTCTCACAAGCGGTGGAACAGGGTTTTCTCCAAGAGATGTTACTCCTGAGGCAACCAAGGAGATACTTGAGAAAGAGGCTCCTGGCTTGGTTGAGATGATGCGGGCAAGGTCAGCCGCAAAGACAGAACTTGCTTATCTTTCGCGCGGAGTTTCAGGAATCAGGAGAGGGACTTTAATCATCAATCTTCCTGGAAGCCCTAAAGGCGTTGAGGAATACCTGGAAATAATCTCTCCCATCTTAGGCCATGCAATCGAAGTAATGAAAGGTAAGGTTAAAGATTGCCATAGTACTAAAAACGCTTCTAAGTATCCGCAAGGCAGCCTTTGATGGCGCGGAAGCCAGTATCAATATAGAAAATATCTTTGATAGAAATTATCAGGAAGAAGAAGGCTACCCCAGACTTTATTTATTGTTATTGAAAAATAAAGGCAATATGCTATAATAATAAATCAGTAGAAGGAAGTATAAATCTTGGCCGCAAGGCAAGAAACACTTACCTTGCGGTTTTTTCTTTTTTAGGGAGGAAGTTTTTAAAATGAGCCGTTTGATTGAGCTGAGTAAACTCAGGAATATCGGTATTATGGCGCATATTGATGCCGGTAAAACTACGCTTACCGAGAGGATACTCTTCTATACCGAACGCACCCATAAGATAGGAGAGGTGCATGACGGCAAGGCGCAGATGGACTGGATGAAGCAGGAACAGGAAAGGGGAATTACCATTACCTCAGCTGCAACAACCTGCTACTGGAAAGCCCACAAGATCAACATTATCGATACCCCGGGCCATGTCGACTTTACCGTAGAGGTGGAAAGAAGTTTGCGCGTACTTGACGGAGCAATTGCTGTTTTCTGCGCAGTAGGCGGTGTTGAACCCCAATCAGAAACCGTATGGCGGCAATCTGATAAATACCAGGTTCCCAAACTTGCCTTTATCAATAAGATGGACCGCGTGGGAGCGGATTTTTTCGCAGTTATAAAAAGCATTGAGCATGAATTGGGAGCAAATGTCATTCCGCTGCAGATACCCATCGGCTCGGAGAATGATTTCCGCGGCATTATAGACCTCGTTGAGATGAAGGCATATTTTTATGATGTTGAATCAATGGGGAAGGATTTCCATTCTGAGGAGATCCCCGAAGAATACAAACAAACCGCCAAAGACTATCACCAGATCATGGTAGAGAAGGCTGTTGAGCTGGATGACTCGCTTATGGAGCAGTACCTGGAGTCAGTGGAAAAGATTTCCAAAGAACAGCTCATAGGCGCAATACGTAAAGGAACAATCGCCAATAAGATTATCCCGGCACTTTGCGGCTCTGCCTTCAGGAATAAAGGAGTACAGAAACTGCTGGATGCGGTAACGCTTTATCTTCCTTCACCCTTAGACTTGCCTCCGGCACAAGGGATTGACCCCAGAAACCCCGAACAAACCATACAGAGAAAAGCGGATGATAACGAGCCATTCTCAGCGCTTGCCTTTAAGGTACAGGCAGACCCGCACATGGGAAAGCTGGTTTACTTTAGGGTCTATTCAGGAAGTATTAATGCCGGCTCTTACGTGTTCAACGTGACTAAGGATAGAAAAGAGAGGCTGGGAAGGATCCTGCAGATGCACGCCAACCAAAGGGAAAACCGGGAGAATATATACGCAGGCGATATTGCCGCAGCCATTGGTTTTGACCATACCTCTACTGGCGATACGCTCGCCTCGGAAGATAACCCAATCCTGCTGGAGGCAATCGAATTCCCTGCGCCGGTAATGTCAATCAGCATCAAACCGCAAAGCCGCCCAGACCAGGATAAGCTTGATAAAGGCCTGATGCGCCTGGCAGAAGAAGATCCTACCTTTATTATACATACCGACAGAGAAACAAAAGAGGTAATTATTTCAGGGATGGGGGAACTGCACCTTGAAATCATCGTAGACAGGCTTAAGCAGGAATTTAATGTCGTCGCAGACGTAGGCCAGCCCAAGGTAGCATACAAAGAAACCATACTGAATTCAACCACTCAGGAATACAAGCATGTAAAGCAATCCGGAGGAAGGGGCCAATACGGCCATGTTGTCTTTGAAATTTCTCCTGCCAATCCCGGCGAAGGTTTTGAATTCGAAAACAGCATTAAGGGCGGATCTATTCCCAGGGAATATATCCCTGCTGTTGAAAAAGGTGTAATCGAAGCCATGCTAAAGGGCGCATACGCAGGATACCCGGTAGTAGACGTTAAGGTCAATTTGATTGACGGCTCATCGCATGATGTCGACTCCTCTGAAATCGCCTTTAAACTAGCGGCTATAGAATGCTTTAAACAGGCATTCAGGAAATGCTCTCCGATATTACTTGAGCCTGAAATGTCCCTTGAAACCACTGTCCCGGAAGAAAACGTAGGCAACGTTGTAGGGTATATCTGCTCCAGGAGAGGAAAGGTTTTGGGAATAGAAGCAAGGACCGGCCAACAGATTATTTCTGCACAAGCTCCGCTCTCAGAGATGTTCGGCTATGCCTCAACACTAAGGTCCTTAAGCAGCGGAAGAGGCATATATTCCATGCATTTTGAAAAATACGTGGAAGTCCCCTTTGAAATTTCCGAGAAAATAATCGAAGAAAAACAAAAAGACCAAAATAAATAAACTCAACCTTTTTTTGCGATTAAAAGAATCGAAATAAAGCTAGGGAGAGGATTAACAAAACGGCGCTTGATTTAACGCATGCGCCGTTTTGTTTTTATAAACCGAGATAAGGGAACAATCAATAGCGGCAGGAAAATCAATAAGACGACAATTATGCCGGAGGCGACAAAATAGGGGTTATGCGACTTTATCAGCGGCAGGCCGGCAAATACCGCATCAATGACAAAATGCGCTATGATAACCGTCAGCAACCCGTATTTTAAAAATACCATTCCTAAGGCAACTCCAAATATGGTCAATTCTATCCCTCTGACATAATTGGGAAAAACAGCATAATCAGAGTGAGCAAAACCCCAGATTAAGGCAGGAATTAAAACAGCAAGCCAGCCTGACTTTATTCCCTTTTTTAAAAACGAGATCCCAAAAAACCTGTAAGTAACTTCTTCTTTAACTGCAGCGGCTACGGCAAAGGTTAAAGGAAATAAAACCGGAATGCGCATTCCCAGGATATTGGAATAGTGCGTATTTGGAAGCATCCAGATATTAAAAAATTTCGCGCCGATAATATAAAATACGCTGACGTACCCCAGGAAGATAAATCCCAGGGAATAACCGACTATATATTTTGCGGCAATCCGAGAAGCAGAAAAATCCTGATTCTTGATCGCGTTTATCAGGGGTATTTTTGTCCCCCATAAGTCGCGGGAAATTAATTCTCCTACTGCAGCGCAGGCAAATACAAGCAGCGTAACCGAGAATGTCGTAATCAGAGCCCTCTCTAAGGTAATCATAACAAACATCGCCTTGCTTATCGTATCGGGATAGAAATTCCATAAAAGCGGCATACGGTTTAAAAAGTCCAGTATTTCCAAAGGTGCAACCAGAGAGGCAAAAATCAAAGCGAATTTCCAGTCAATATTACTCTGTTTAAAATGCGAGAAGAGCATGAATATTGCCGCTATCAGCAAGATAAAGGTAAATATGCTGCTGGCTATGGCAAGCACCTGGCCCAGGGATGTTTCGCGTTCCAGATAGCGGGAAAATTCCTCAGGCACCTTAAGATACCTTCTGTAGCGGCCTAATTTATTTCCATAAACATCAACACTGATTCTTAGGGTTGCTTCCTCGATTTTATAATCCTTCTTTTCCCAGTTAAAATGATAATCCGTTCTGCGCTTCTGCTCTTTTCGTGTGCTGTCTTTTAGCGTATAGTCTCCGAGGCCTATCGCTTCGAGCGCTATCCTTTGCTCGGCTATTGCCCTTGCTTCTCTTTCCGATAAATTCGCTCCTTGCTTATCCTCAAGCAGGGAATAATAGAAGTTTACGATCTCGCCGCTAGCCGGATCCACGTCAACATAGAAACCCTCTTTTTCCAATTCCTTAAAGTATCTTACCCTCCAGAACCATACGGGCACACCCTCCCTGATAAGGCGGTTTGTTTCTTTTATGCCTTGCGTTTTCTGCAGATATACAGAGGCATAATAATCAGAATGAAAGATGACTGTTTTATCATAGCCGGCCAAATCAAAACCCAGCTCATTGATAAAGCGAGCTGCCTTCTCGACTGCTTCTTTTTTATCCACTTGGATATCTATAGAAGCGGTAGGAGAGGCATGCTCATAAAAGAAAACAAAGACAGCAAGGCCAAGGATTCCCAGGGTTAGCCAAATTGTTAGTTGCTTTATATTATTCATTCCATATTATTTTATACTAAAATAATATATTTAACAAGCAGATAATAATTGAAAACATATTGAAAAAAGAGGCTTATTGAATAAAAGGACTTGAATATTATTTAAAAAACTGTTTACTCAAGGAGAACTGGGTGTATAATACGCCCATGAACAAGGTTTGGCTAATATTCCTCTTAATTTTTCCTATTTCCATGCAATCAAACCTGCTTGCCAAAACTAAATCAGAGATAGCTACCTTTGGGGTATGCGGAATATAAAAAAATCTTCCAATAATAAAGGAGGTAAGAAATGATGGTTCTTGGAGTATTCCCTTTAGTAGTTGCAGTACTGTTGCTGGTAGTAAGTTTCTTCGTATTGGTCGTCGTCACTAAAACCGAATCCAAGTCTTTGCAAAGTTTCGGCAGGATACTGGCAATAACCCTCTGCATATTTGCAACTATTAGCATTATAACCACTATTTATTTAAGCCTTACGCTCGGGCAAATTAGAACGCGCGGCAAATTTACTCGAATGCCAGAAAGCAAATACCAGCACTTCAGGAAATAAAAAGCAGCATAAAAACTCTCGTCCCTGTAATTGATAAAAATACTGCTGGGGAGGGAAAATGAAAAGATTATGCTTAATAATTCTTTTGTCTATTCTCCTATCTACGCCTGTATTTTCTGCAAAAGGCGGAGAAAAAGGCGCGAGCGAACAGGCATACGAACATGCCAGTAACCAAACAATATTTAACCGCGCAGGGGACTGGTTTGCTACGGTCGGTAAATCCGGGGCAGAAAAAGCCAGGATACTACAAGAACGAAAAGCGCAAAGAACTGCCAAGCGCTCAGAAAAAGAGGTCCAGAAGGCTGTGAGAAAATCTGGGAAGGCCGAAGAAAAAGCGCAAAGGAAAGAAATTCAAACCAGAGAACGGGTAAGAGAAGAGGTTCAGGAGCAACAGGGAATAAAAACACAAACTTGGGGAAAAACCAAGGGAAATCCCGGGAAAGAAAAAAGATAGTTTAGCTAAAATTATGAGAAAATATTTAATATTACTTCTTATTATTTGTTTTACCGGCTGTGCTACGGTGGGCCGTAAATTCGACCTCAGGAGCATAGACCTTATTGACAAAAACCTGACAACCAAAGAGGAGATAATAAATATTTTTGGCAAACCCGCCAGCATTACCACTGATTCTGACGGCAGGGACACCTTCTTTTATCTTCATATGAAGGCAAAGGCAAAACCCACAAGCTTTATACCCCTGGTCTGGATATTCTCCGGAGGAGGCAGCGCAAAATCAGAGGCATTAACAATATATTTCGATAAAGAAGGCGTAGTTGAAGACTACGAATCAAATACTACTGACCAGGACCTGCGCACAGGTATCATGCAAAAGGAATAAGACCGAAAGAGTCAAAAATGACAAATAAATGCCCCAAGTGCGGCGCTAAAAACCTGGAACTTACCGAGTACTGCGTATGGTGTAAGGAAAAATTGCCCCTGTCCCAGCCGGAAAATCCCATTGCCAAAGGCCAGGCAGAGGTAGCGCAAAAAATAACTCTCCGGAAACCAACGCTCAAAAAGGAAGAAACGCCAATCAAAAGGCCGCCGGGAATAGCAATATTTGCTTATTACGGAATTATTTTAAGCCTTATTTTTATCGTATATGAATTTTTCATATACCCGCTTTATCAGAGCAACTTCCAGGATTATTTAAGAACCTTCATCATAATATTCTCTATTCTTTTATCCTATAACCTGCTCAGGTTAAAGAATTGGTCGCGCATTATACTGCTGTTTCGAAATGCCCTTTTGATTATCCTGACAATCATCCCGTTTCTTATAATTAAAAACATTGCCGCATTCACTACGCCCTGGCATCTAGTGGCAGAATCCCTTAGAAAGGCCTATCCGAATCTCACCTTATTCATGTTAATCTTTGGTATAATTAATGTTATCTACCTTTTTAGTTTTAATATTTATTTTATGCGCCTTGAAATAAAAAAATGCTTTGTAAATAAAGGCTTCCGGCTTCCGGATTTCTCAAGCTTGATAGCGGTTCTCATATTAACCATACTCCTTAATTCTTCGGCCCTGCCCTTTCAGAATACTGCCGTTTACCGAAATAGGAAATTCGGATTCAGTTTTACCATGCCCCGGGAATATGAATTAGACAAGAATGATTTATACGCTAAAGAAGAAGTGGGGTTGGTTTCTTTTCTTAATGATTCCGGCCGGCCGTTTTTTGTCACTGTCAAGCCTAAGACAGGAAGCACACGCCGCTCTAGCTGGAAAGAAAGAGCTGACTTAAAATCAGTGTTTATAAAATCGGGCTGGAAGCTGGCCTCTGAACGCATCTTTCCATTGTCAGGTGAGGAATGTTACGAATTTATAATAGAGAAGGATGCAAAATACGGCCAGGCGCTTAGAGCGGAAAAAATCCGCTATAATGACTTAAACCAGGCGCTGGTAAGTTTTAGCGCTGATGCAGTTGATTTTGATAAATTAATACCTGTTTTTGACGATATATTAGAGTCCTTGAAGTTTAAATCCAATTAGCCCTTAACTAAAAACGCCTTTCTAAGAGCTTCCTTTAAAACTACTTAATATGAAATCAAAGCTAAACCTTATTACGATAAGCCTGTGGTTATTATTGCTTAGCGCTAATACGAGCGCTGAGGAAATCTATTTAAATAACGGGGATAAAATAAGCGGAGAAATAATAAAGCAAGACAAAGAAGCTATCATAGTAAAAACCCGGGCAATGGGAAACATATCCATTAAAACGGACTTTGTTAAAGAAATTATTCCCGATCAAGAAAACCGGCTTGCGCAAACTAAAAAAGACACCCCTGAATTATGGAAGAAGGAGATCTCGTTTGGCTATAATGAATCTCGCGGCAATACGGAAAATTCGCAATTATCTTTTAACCTCTTTGCCAATAGAAAAACAGAAGACAACGAATTTACGGCAAGGGCGAATACCTATTATTCTTCATCGGATAAAACAATGGACTCGCAAAAATGGTACACCATGCTGCGCTATGCCTATAGTTTCGGGGCAAGGAAGTGGTATAATTTCTACCGGCTTGAGGCAGACCATGATAAATTCGCCAATATCGATCACAGGATCATTCCGGCTGCGGGCCTGGGCTACTGGTATTCTGACACTCCTGCCTGGAAAGCAATGACTGAAGCCGCATTGGGTTTAGAACAGACAAATTTTAAGCAGCAAACTAAAGACTCTGCTCAGCTGGTATTAATTCCCAGGGCATTCCTCGAAGCAGCAGTATTCGAGAATTCAAAGGTTTCCCAGGATATATCTCTTTATGCATCCTTAAGCGATAAGGGTGAATACAGATTACGCTCTGAGACCGTATTTGAAAACCCGATTAACGAGAAACTATTGCTTCGCCTTAGCCTGATCAATGATTATAATTCAGGCGCACCTGAAACCACCAAAAAGAGCGACCTGCGCTTAATTTCTTCATTAGCCTATTCCTTTTAATTCACTCAGCAAATTCCTCTATTTAAGCCTTGAGTTATTTATAATTTTGACTTTTGTTTTCCCGCGGTTATGATAGAATTAAACAACAAAAAAGAGGTAAAATAAAATGATAACCATCACAAAACTCTGCAAAGACTACGGTAAAAGGGTGCTATTTAATGATATCTCCTTAAACATAAACAAGGGAGAAAAAATAGGCCTGCTCGGGCCTAACGGCTCAGGAAAAAGCACGCTTTTCTCAATCATTTTAGGCCAGACAGAGCCGAGATCGG
>JAHJCI010000114.1 GCA_018813085.1 Candidatus Omnitrophota bacterium
GGATTTATTTCTGAAATCGGCGAAGGCAAAGGAGAGGGGTTCACCGTTAACCTTCCTCTATCACCCGGCGCAGGCAACCAGGCTTATAAATATCTTTTTGAGGAAATAATTTTCCCCTTGGGCAGGGAATTTGCTCCGCAGGCCATTATACGTTACGGAGGTTCAGACCCCCATTATCTGGATACGTTGACTAATTTAGGCTTAACTCTTGATGGTTTCAAGATGATCGGCGAGCAGGTTAGGATTATGTCAAGGGAGCTTACGGCAGATAAGAGCATAGACCTTTTACTTTCCGGTTATAATCTATCTGTCTTGCCCTATGCCTGGTCTGCTTTAATTGCTGGGCTTCTGGATTTAAATATAGACTTAAGCGGGCTGAAAGAGGAGTCTGCTCCTGCTTTGGATTCTGGCTTAAGCCAGGCCCGGGATATGGCAGGGCAGTTGAGGAAATATTTAAAAAAACACTGGAAATGCATGAATCGTAATTGATTCTGCCTGTTCTTTATTACAGCTTATTAAAGCGGAGGTTAAGATGGAGGTAATGGAAGCGATAAAAAACAGATGCAGTGTGCGCAGCTATCAGGAGCGGCCGGTCGAGGAACAAAAACTTAAAGCCATTCTTGAGGCAGCGCGGCTTGCCCCTTCTGCAAGCAACCGGCAGGAATGGAGGTTTATCGTGGTGAGAGATAAACCTGCGCGTCAACAGCTTATGAAGGCGGCAAGAAATCAGGAGTTTGTAAGCCAGGCCCCGGTTGTTATTGCCTGTTGCGCGCAGACAGATAATCATACCATGACCTGCGGGCAGTTATGTTATCCTATAGATGTTGCCATTGCTATTGAGCATATGGCGCTTAAGGCAGTTGAGGAGGGCTTAGGAACTTGCTGGATAGGAGCTTTTTTTGAGGACCAGGTCAGACAGATTTTGGGTATTCCCCAGGAAATTCGCGTGGTAGAGCTTTTAAGTTTAGGTTATCCTGCCGGGCCCTGTGCCGCCCCAAAAAACAGATTGGATTTTGATCAGATTGTAATGCAGGAAAAATGGAGGCAATGATTATGCTTAACCGACAAGAAATCGCAAAATTAATACAAGAAAAAGAATTGGTTTCCGGCTATATTAATCTGGATGTTCAGATTGCTCCTAACGGATTTGATTTTACCGCCGGCAGTGTCATGGAATTTTCCGGCCCAGGGGCTTTAGATTTTTCTAATAAAGAGAGGATTATACCTCAGCCAAGAGAGATAAGAGCTGAAAAGATAAGCCCGCAGGATAAATTCGGCTGGTGGAATTTAAAAAAGGGCGCATACAAAATAAGGACCAATGAGAGCGTCAGCCTGCCCAGGGATTTGGTTATGATTGCCTATCCCAGGAGTTCTTTGCTGAGGATGGGTGCTTTTACTCAGAATGCCGTATGGGATGCCGGATTTCGCGGCAAGAGTGAATTTATTCTAGTGGTTGATAATCCGCACGGGTTAAAACTCAAGCAGAATGCCAGAATAATACAGGGAGTGTTTATTAAAATAAATGAAACCGATGTGGGCTATCAGGGAATTTATCAAGAACAAGGAGGCGAGGGATGAAATTAGAAGTTTCTCCTCAAAGCTCAACGCGGCTTTTAAGCAGCGGAAATGTAATCTTGGTTACCAGCGCATACAAGGATAAGAAGAATATCGTAACCCTTGCCTGGAAAACCCCATTGTCGCATAAGCCTCCGCTGGCGGGGATCTGTATTGCAAAAACGCATTTCTCAAGCGAATTAATCGAGAAGTCCCAGGAATTTATTATTAATGTCCCGGACTTAAACCTGTTAGAAAAAGTGGTGTTTTGCGGAAAAGTATCAGGCAGGGATACGGATAAATTTCAGGAGGCAAAATTGACACCCATCAAGGCCAAGCGGTTAATAAAGACGCCCTTAATTGCCGAATGCATTGGTAATTTAGAGTGTTCTTTAATAGATGTCCGGGAATTCGGCGACCATAAATTATTTGTCGCAGAGATAATCTACGCCCAGGCAGAGGAGGAATTATTTAGCGAAACCTGGAATGCCGGGAAGGCGAAGCTTTTATATCATTTAGGAGGTAAATTTTTTACCACATCCGAAAAGATGATTGAGGCTTAAGAAGGCAATGCAAAGAGTTTTATTACATATTTGTTGCGGTATTTGTGCCAGCAGCGTTGTACTGAGGCTAAGAGAAGAAGGATTCGAGCCAACAGGGTTCTTTTATAATCCCAATATTCATCCTCAGGAGGAATATTTCAAGCGTATAGAAGTAGCCCGGCAAGCAGCTTCTCTCCTGGGGTTTGATTTAATCCTGGGTATTTACGATAAGGATAACTGGCTGGAGAAAACCGTGCAATTTAAAAAAGAGCCCGAAGGCGGGGAGCGCTGTGCTTTATGTTTCAAGATAAGGCTAGAACGGGCTAATATAAAAGCGCAGGAATTAGGCATAGATTATTTTACTACTACCCTTAGCGTAAGTTCGCATAAAAATTCCAAGCTGATCAACGAGATAGCCTGTGCATTAAACCCGGCAGCATTTCTTAAGCGCGATTTTAAAAAACACAATGGTTTTAAGCTTGCCATGGGATTTTCTAGGAGATATAATCTATACCGGCAAAATTATTGCGGTTGTATTTATAGCCGGAACTCAAAAATATGAAATAGGATAGCGGAGGTTAATATGAATATTTTCTGGCAGCGGGTAATCAGGGCGGCTAAGCTGGAGCCCGCGCTTTATGAAGAGGTAGAGAAGGATGCTAAAGCTATGCCTCAGGCGATGACGGTAGTTCTCTTAGCATCTCTTGCTGCAGGTATAGGCAGCGTTTCTCAAATCGGCGGCACAGGCATTATTATTGGCGCTCTTATCGGATTAACCGGCTGGTATGCCTGGGCCTTGTTAACTTATTTTATCGGCACAAAGCTTCTTCCTGAAGTCAAGACACAGGCTAATTTAGGAGAGTTGTTACGTACGATTGGCTTTTCCAGCGCGCCCGGATTAATACGTATCCTGGGAATAATCCCGGGAACGCAACGCCTGGTTTTTTCTTTTGCTGCTGCCTGGATGCTGGTAGCAATGGTAATTGCAGTCAAATCCGCCCTTGATTATAAGAGTATTTGGCGTGCAGCAGGGGTTTGTTTAATCGGGTGGATAATACAAGTTTTGTTAATAGCTACTTTATTGACTCTTGCGGGAGGACTAAAGCCGGCATGAAGGAGATTATTTTAACAGCAGAGCAAGCCTCAAAGATTGACAATCATGCAAAAGAAAAATTAGGCATTAGCCCTCTGGTGTTGATGGAAAACGCCGGCAGGGCAGTTGCCCGGGCCGCCCTTGGCCTGATTGATAAGAATAGAAGTAAAGGCATTGCCGTATTTTGCGGCAAGGGCAATAATGCCGGAGACGGTTTTGTTGCCGCTCGCCACTTAGTTACTGCAGGAGAAAAAGTAGATGTATATCTGTTGGCTTCCGGAGGCAGGATAAGAAATGAAGCCGAGGCAAACTTAAATATCCTTAAGAAACTCAGCAATTCTATATTTCAGGTAAAAAATTTAGAAAATCTTGCCTCTATAAAATTAGAGGATTATGCCTTAATTATTGATGCCATGCTTGGCATTGGGCTGAAAGGCGAAGTCCAAGGATTGTTTAAGCATGCAATTTCCTTGATTAACAGTAGCCCTGTTCCGGTGCTGGCGGTTGATATTCCTTCTGGCCTGGATGCTACAACGGGCCAGGTGCATGGTATTGCAGTTTATGCTCATTCGACAATAACCTTTGTTGCAAATAAACAGGGGCTTTTAATAGGCCGGGGGCCAAAATATTCCGGCAAGATTATTATTCAGGATTTAGGCATACCGCTTAAGAATTATGATTTCTAAACAGGACCTCGATTTCGAGATATCATTTTACAAAAATATTTTAAAGGATAGGCCGAATTTCGTTAATGCCCTCATTGCTTTAGGCGAGGCATATACCAGAAGAGGCCGCTACAAAGAAGGGCTTAAGGTTGATAAAAGGTTGCTGGAACTAAAGCCCGATGACCCTACAGTACATTATAATCTTGCCTGCAGCTATTCTTTATTAAAAATGCCAGCAGCCTGCCTGAGGCACCTTAAAAAAGCTATAACTCTCGGTTACCGTGATTTCGCTTTCATTGAGAAAGATCCGGACCTGGAGTTCATCAGAAAAGACCCGCGCTATAAAGAATTATTATCTAAATACGCGGATAACCTCTAAATACTTCTCCGTCTCATAAGCGAGCATGCTTAAATTACCAATTTACAGGCCTAATTATTTTGTGTATAATGACAAAAATGGCTAAAATATCAGTTAAAATAGGCAAGATTAAACTAAAAAATCCCGTTCTGGTAGCCTCAGGGACATTTGGCTGCGGCGAGGAGTTTAAGGATATCATAGACCTAAGTCAATTAGGCGCAATCATCACCAAAACAGTTACCTTAATGCCACGCCAGGGCAACCCCATGCCGCGTACCATTGAAACTCCCTGCGGCATGCTTAATTCCATAGGCCTTAAGAACGACGGAATCAAAGATTTTATCAGCAGCAAGATTCCTTTTTTATCTAAGGTTGGCACAAAAGTCATCGCCAGCGTTGCCGGACAGTCTCCAGAGGAATTTAAGAAAATAACAGGGATTCTTGATCGAGAGAAGGCTATCGACGGCATTGAATTAAACATTTCATGCCCGAATATCAAGGGAAAAACTAAATTAATCTCGCAAGACCCCAAGGCAACTTATAAAGCAGTGAGAGCAGCGCGCCTGGCTACCAGCAAGACTCTTATTACCAAGCTCTCGCCGAATGTTACCGACATAGTCCAGGTTGCGCGGGCTGCTCAAGAGGCCGGCAGTGATGCCTTAAGCCTGATTAACACAATTTTCGCTATGAGCATTAATTTGAATAAGAAGAGGCCATCGCTGGCGAATATTGTTGGCGGTTTAAGCGGCCCGGCAATAAAACCGGTAGCCCTTTATATGGTTTATCAGGTTGCGCAAAAGATAAAACTGCCCATAATTGCAATGGGCGGAATTACGGTTCTCGAGGATGCCCTGGAATTTATCCTCGCAGGAGCAAGCGCAGTGGCTGTGGGCACGGGAAATTTTATTAATCCCAAGGCAAGCATTGAAATAGCAGAGGGCATAAACAGGTATTTAATAAAAAACAAGATTAAGGACATAAAGAAACTCAGTGGAGCTTTGATAATATAATGAGACGCACGACGCAGTTAATCGTTGCTTTAGACGTAGATAACATCAAAGAAGCAAAGCGATTAGTTGATCTGCTTTATCCCACAGCTAAAATATTTAAAATCGGAAGCCAGTTGTTTACTGCCTGCGGCCCGGAAGTGGTGAGTATGATTGGCGATAAGGGTGCGAGAGTATTTCTAGATTTGAAATGGTATGATATTCCAAATACGGTATATTCGGCTGTTAGTTCAGCTACGGCTTCAAGTATTGTAATAGTTCCCGCAACACCAGGAAGCGCACCTAGTATTGAGCAAAATATAACTCCACCAGTTTTTATGATGAC
>JAHJCI010000009.1 GCA_018813085.1 Candidatus Omnitrophota bacterium
AGCAATCCCGGATTATTCTGCCTGCCGAAATAAAAGGAAGCCAAGCCTAAGGAAGTAAACAGCCCATCCGGTGAATCATTGTTGAAATAGACATCAATCGTAAATCCGATGAGAATTACCAGCGCCAGGAAAATCTGAACTCCGTAAGCCAACGCTTCATCCAAGGCCTTATGCCTGCTAAGGAACTCTGTCCTTGCGCTAAAACTATGGATAAGTTCGTGTGCAAATAACCAGTATTGGATAAACCTGCGGTACTGGATAATCTGTGGATGGTAATGGATTTTCTTATCTTGGGGATTGTAAGCAGCTATTGCCCGGAGGTTGTTATCTTCTATGCAGAGGTTTTTGTTACGCAGGGGGCTGATCAGCTTCTGCTTGAGGCGGCGGGGCTGTTTTAATATCTTATCGGCTGTATTAAGGATTATACTTAAAGGCCCTGCCCTGGTTTGACCGCGGGACTTAAGCTGGAGCGTGCGTCGTATGGAAAGAGCGGTTAAGGCAAGTATGGCTGAGGCAAGTAAGGCTGCCAGGCTAATAGGTCCAGTGACAGAAAAATCAACCAGGAATCCCAGAAGGAACTGGCTGGCCAAGGGTAAGAAGCCGAAAGATAATATAATGCCTGCCTGTTTAAGTAAACCCTGCCAGGTAATATTCCTGGGAACTGCTTGTTCGTCAGAAACTACCCCTTTATCCATAAACTCCCTTAACCTTAATATTGCCTCATCCCTGATATCTTCTAATTCCTCCTGCTCAAGGTTAAAGGCTTCGCATGCTTCCTCCATTGACATCTCAAGGATAACCAGGGACTTGATAACGTCCTGCTGTAGCTTGGGCAGGCTCTCTAAAGCCTCCCTGAGATTATCATCCTCTATCTCTACCTCGCCTGTTGTTGCCATTAGCTCCAGCCTCTGCCTGTTTATTTCACTATCAATACCGCTGTCGGGGTCTGAGATAAAATCTTCCAGGGTGGCTGCATCTTTTTCATCGCTTACCGGAGTACTCAATGAAATCTGCCCGAAATAGGCGCGCTGCTCTTCACGGCTCTTCTGTTTTAGCTTCTGCTCCATAACTGCTCTGGCATACTCCAGGAAACCGTCCTTCTGGTTATAAACGGGGGTATACTCCCAGGCAGCTTCAAGAAGCGCTGACTTGGCTATACTCAGGAACTCTTCGTTTAACTCATAGGAAGGAGAATATTTCCTGGCAAGCTCTTCAATCAACAACTGGTTCCTGTCAACGATGATATTCAATGCCTGGGTGTTTAGCTGGCCTGCCCTAAGGTCTCCCTTGTGTATCCTGCCGTTTATAATCAAAGCAAAAAGCTGCCCTTCGTCCAGGTCCCTGCCGCTTTTGACCGCGCGCTCTGCTTCATCGACATAGTGCTTGACCAGCCCGAAGTGGGTGAAAAGATAGCGGTCCGGATCCTTACTCTTCATTGCTTCTCTTAATTTTTTCCTGCTCAGGTTGGAAAATGTCAGGAGCAGTTCATTAATCGTCTGCCAGGAATAACCTCCATTAACGATTATATCTGTAATTAATGTCCTGCTAAAATTGCCTTCCCGCGCAAACAAAATTATATTCTCATAAAGCCTTTTGATTAATTCTTCTGTCTCAAGATTTTTCGGCAATTGAGTGAAATCTTCGTTCAGCAATATCGATTTCTGGCCTTGTGTGAGTAATCCGCTTTGCGTCATTCTTAACAGCCTCTTAATTCTGGCCGTTCCTTTCTGATAGAGAAGGACGACAATAAATTTATTGATAAAATCATCTAAGCCGACCTCTCCTATTATTCCCAATACCTCAGGTGTATTTAAACCAGAATAAATACCGCTTCTTAGATAAATATCTGCCGCGCGAAGTAAAATAACCTTCTCTTTCTGTTCAAACTTTTCTAAATAAGGAACGAATTCTCGCCATTTACTCTCTATCAATGATTTTGCGCCATTAATCCTGTCCTGCGCTGCCATTATTTCTCTGGCTGCGTTAAGAGTAGCGGGATCAACGTTGATAGTCGGTGATTCCCATTCATATTCGCTGTTTTTAACCCGACAGGTTTCTGTAACGAGTTGCCTGGCATGATAATATGAGCCGGTGAGGACAATTTTCATCAATGCCTCGATTCCTGCTACAGGCTTTAATTCTTTCACCCGCGCCAGACGCTCTCTTGGCGACAATAACCCTTTCTCGTCGTTTTGCTTCAGGGCCTCGATAGCGGCCGCTAATGATTCTATCTCGTCAATGAATGTTTGCACTCTGGATAAATAATTATTGCTGAGCCCTGAATATTCCCTGGAAAGCACTCTAATCGCTTCTCTAATTGAAGATTCGTCTAATTGATAAAAACTATACAAATTATAAGCCAGGGATAAATAGGTACCGTTTACCTGCGCATACGAGGCAATTGAGTCTATGCCTGCTTCTACTTCTTTGCCCTGATAAGCAATCTCCCGTATTATATAGAGCGGAAGATTATGTAACTTGTTCAGGCTCACTATTTTTTTGTTTAACTTTTCCAATACCGGTTCCGGATTGCTGTATTTTTTGACAATTCTGTAGACAATCCTCTTAGTCAAGCCGTATTTTTGTATAAGCGCTACAAAACGCCGCAGGGTATATCCTTTTACCAACAGCTGTTCTACTTGATTCGCTGCGAACCTTAAGTTGCCTGTAGCGGACTTAAACTTATCCATTTCCTTCAAAGCCAGTTTTGCAAATTCAGACGGCTTAAATTCTGCGTTAAATTCTTTAGGCGGGCAGGATTCCAGGTAAGAGAGGATTTTTATCTGTTTTTCCGTTAACAGCCCATTATCAAGAAAACGCTTACGCACTAACCTTACCCTGAATACGTTCTTATTCACCAAAACCACTGTTAATCTTTCCGCAAATTCTTCGCTAATGCCCGAAGAGATCAGCGCGGATTTTATAAGAGAAATATTATCAATACGGTTATTACGCCTCTTATGCCTACTGCTCAGAGAATCCTTATAATTTATATTCTGGTATAATGCGTCTATAAAACCGGTCTTTGTTAATTCAGGATAGGCGCGACGCATGCGCTGGTATCTCCTGTAACTTAATCCCCTGCCGAGAATAATACCTATCTGTATATCGGTATAAGATTCGCTATCTTGCTTAAACCTGTTTACATTCTCAAAGATTGTGTCTGCAAACCTCTCCATATCAAATCTATCGGCTCGTCCTTCATACAGTGCCCTGATAGATTGTTCTTGGATTTTGCTGATTAGGCCGCTAATCCTAAAGTCACTGATGCGCTGCTGCCATGCGGTAATACCTCCGCCCGACCTGTTAGTAAGGCTCTTTCTAACATACTCTGCTATCTTTATAGGCACTTCTCTGCCGATCAGGGCTTCTTTCATTCCTTCTGATAATTCTTTTTTTGATTCGTATATTTTCCCTGATGCCCTTACCGGCTGGCCGCGATACCCGGAGATTCTATTCCTTAACTGACTATACATATCTTCCCTGAAATCAACCTCCAGGGGTTCGCCGTCCCGGACTGATACGGGATTACCTTGCTTATCGCTAAGAAAGGTCAATATAGAAATCTCTCCTGATATTACCCGAAATTTAACTTTGGCTTCCGGGAAGAGAGTAAAATTACGCCGATTATTTCCCCCTATCCTGAGTTGTCCGTTCTTACCGAGCGTAGTCACTATCTCAACATCTTCCAGACTATCAAACTCTTCTTTACTCAAGCCATTGCACGCTGTTATAAACTCACCTGTTTTAGTATCATATATTGATATCATACCTTCATCAGCGGGTTCTCTTCTGGACCTTACCTGCTCGAGGATATTCGCTTCTACTGAAACAGCAAGAGGCTTGCCTTCCTTGTCAAGAATGGGCTTTCCGTCTTTATCCTCGATAAATACGATATTGCCGGTTAAGTTGCCTTTATTGGAAGTTATCTCCACCCAGCTTTCGGCAAATTCTTCCGGAGCCCTTCGTTTTATATCTGCGATAGAAAGGTATCCGTTTTTATCAAGCTGCAGGGAAACTGTAACATCCTCCAGGCTATTGAATCTTTCCCTTCTGATATTCTTAAAAGAAAACATCAGCCTGCCGTCTTTATTATCTTTCACTGTCGGCAACTTCTCATCCCGCACAATTTCTGCGTTGCGTAATATCCTGACCCTGGTTATTATTTCATCTGTAGTCAATTGCCCGTCCTCGAGCCTGTCTATCAGGTGCGCCTCGTA
>JAHJCI010000115.1 GCA_018813085.1 Candidatus Omnitrophota bacterium
AGAAAGGCTAAGACAGCCGGACACTAAAAACGGCTTTGTCCTGGATGGTTACCCGCGCAATATTCATCAGGCAGACGAGCTGGAGAGTGCATTGATGAAAGATAGCCACACGATAGATAAAGTCATTAACCTTGAGGCAGACCAGGAAATAATTATCCAGCGGCTCGCGGGTAGAAGGTTATGTTCCGGATGCCAGGCTAATTATCATATAAAAAACATGCCTCCTAAGAAAGAAGGCATTTGTGATCATTGCCAAGGGAAGCTTTATCAAAGAATCGATGATAACGAAAAAACTATAAAGAACCGTTTGAAAATATATAAAGACCAGACTCTCTCCTTAATTGATTATTACAGTGAAGGAAATAAACTTTTAAGAGTTACGGCTAACGAAGAAGCCCAGGTTGTATTAAAAATAATATTAGAACAGTTAAATGATTACAATAAAATCCCCGCAAGAGATTGAAACAATGCGGCAAGCGGGTAAGATTTTAAAAAGGATCTTTGATAAATTACGCCGATATATAAGCGCTGGCCTCTCAACGCAGGAAATCGATAATTACGCGGCTAAGCTGATTCTGGACGAAAATGTTTCTGCGGCATTTAAAGGTTATAAAGGTTTTCCGGCCTGCGTATGTACATCCATAAACGAAGAGGTAGTGCATGGAATACCCTCAGAACGCCAGATTAAGCTCGGGGATATCATTAGCCTTGACTTGGGCATAGGTTATAAGGGTTATTTCGTAGATTCGGCAATTACGATGCCTGTCAGTGAGATCGATTCCAGGCTAGAGAAGCTAGTCAAGGTAACAGAAGAATGCCTGTATCAAGGAATAAAACAGGTGCGTATCAATAAACGGTTAGGCGATATATCATCTGAGGTTCAGAAACATGCTGAAGCCAATGGTTATTCTGTCGTAAGACAGTTTGTTGGGCACGGTATCGGACGAAATCTTCAAGAAGAGCCGGAAGTTCCCAACTACGGAGAGCCAAATCAGGGCATTGACTTAAAAGAGGGGATGGTTTTAGCAATCGAACCGATGATAAATATGGGCAGCTGGGAAGTGGAGATTCTTGAAAACGGCTGGACAGTAAGAACTAAAGATAAATTACCTTCTGCGCACTTTGAGCATACGGTTGCAATTACTCAAAAAGGCCCAGAGGTACTGACTTAAGTGAAGACAAGAGATTTAATTAATCAGAGATTAACACAGAAAGAATCTGTGATAATCTGTAAAAAAATCTTACGCAGGATTAGCGCAGAGAAAATCTGTGCCCATCTGTGCATTTAAAATGAAAGAAGAGCTCATAGAGACAGAGGGAACAATAACCGAAGCATTGCCTAATGCGATGTTCAGGGTTGAATTAGAAAACGGGCATATTGTTTTAGCGCACGTATCCGGAAAAATGAGAATGCATTTTATACGGATAATACCCGGTGATAAAGTAAAACTGGAGCTCTCGCCTTACGATTTAACAAGAGGCAGGATTACATACAGGTATAAATGAGAGGACAGAAAACAGGGTACAGAGAACAGATATAGGTGAAAATATGAAAGTAAAATCATCAGTAAGAACAATTTGTGACCACTGTAAGATAGTCAGGAGAAAGAGGGTTGTGCGCGTAGTCTGCACCAACCCCAAACATAAACAGAAACAAGGCTAAAATTTGTTAATTGGTGAGTTGTGATTGGTGAGTAGTAGGTGGCGAGCAGAGGGTTAATTAACCATTTAACCAATTAACAAATTAACCAAAACCGAACGAAGTGAGGTACGGATGCCAAGAATCTTGGGTGTAGATATTCCTAAAGAAAAGCGTATCGAGATAGCTTTGACTTATCTCTACGGAATCGGCCGCGGCCGATCTAACAAAATATTAGCCGAAGCAGGAATTAGTCCTGATATCAGGGCTAAAGATTTAAGCGAAGAAGATGTTTCAAAATTAACCTCCGTAATCCAAAAAGGTGCTTTCAAATCAGAAGGAGATTTAAAGCGCGAAGTTACTCAAAACATCAGGCGGCTGATAGATATCGGTTCCTGGAGGGGGTTTAGGCATAAAAGAGGCTTGCCGGTACGAGGGCAGCGTACGCGTACAAATGCCCGCACTCGCAAAGGGCCTAAAAAAGGCGGAATCGCAATAGTAAAAAAATAAGTACTAAATAAAAATTTTGGGGGAATGAGATGGCTATTAAGGACCGGGCAAAAAAGAAAAAAATAGCACGAGGCGTAACTTCAGGTATTGTCCATGTCAAGGCAAGCTTTAATAATACTATTATAACAATTACTGATAGGCAAGGTAATGTTTTGGCCTGTTCTTCTTCTGGTATGGTAGGTTTCAGCGGCTCTAAAAAATCTACTCCATTTGCAGCCCAGATAGCAGCTACTGATGTTGCCAAGAAAGCAAAAGAAATCGGAATTAAGGAAGTCGAGGTATATGTTAGAGGTCCGGGCTCAGGAAGAGAATCGGCTATAAGGGCAATACAGGCAGCAGGCCTTACGGTTACTTCCATAAAAGACGTAACACCTATCCCTCATAATGGCTGTCGAGCAAAGAAACAAAGAAGAGTTTAGTGGCCGGTTTGAGTTTTACTTATAGTTAAAAATTAAGAATAATAAGCATTGAAGCGAGGAAATAATGGCTAGATACACAGGTCCAGTTTGCAGGTTATGTCGAAGGGAAAAAGTTAAATTATTCTTAAAGGGCGCAAGATGTACGACTGAGAAATGCTCTTTAAGCAGAAGGACTTATGCTCCGGGTGAACACGGACAAAGCCGCGTTAAGCTTTCCAATTACGGTTTACAGTTAAGAGAAAAACAGAAAGTAAAGCGGATGTACGGTATCCTGGAGAAACAATTCCGCAGATATTTCCATATTGCCTCTAAATCAAAGGGAGTAACAGGAAAAATACTTTTACAGCTATTAGAAAGGCGGCTCGATAACGTAATACTCAAGTCCGGGTTTGGAGTCTCTCACGCTCAGGCACGGCAAATCGTCCGCCATAATTTCGTATATGTAAACTCAAGGCGCGTTAATATCCCGTCGTTTTCCGTTAAATCAGGAGACATAATAAATATCAAGACAAAAGATACGGGTATTAAATATGTCAGGGATAATATTGAGTTAACAAAAGACCGAATGCAGGCAGGCTGGCTTGAAATAAACAAAGAAAACTTAGAGATTAAAATCTCGCGCTTGCCAGAAAAAGAAGACATACAACAACCGATTCAAGAACAGCTTATTGTAGAGTTGTATTCAAAATAAATGGAGGTTTCAGAATGGGTATAAAATGGAGAGATTTTCAGTTACCCAAAAGATTGGAATGCGATGAATCAACGTATACAAATAAATACGGTAAATTCGTTGCTGCGCCTTTTGAACGAGGTTACGGGGTAACTTTAGGTAATTCCTTAAGGAGGGCTTTGCTTTCTTCGATTGAAGGCAGTTCTGTAACCTGGATAAAAATTGACGGAATACACCATGAATTTTCGACTTTAACCGGAGTTTTAGAGGATGTACCGGAAATAATATTAAACATTAAAAGCCTGGTACTTATTTCACATTCTAAAATTCCCAGAAGCATCTTTATAAAGAAAAGTACTAAAGGAGCAATCAAGGCTTCGGATATAGAGACTGATGAGACCGTTGAGGTAGTTAATCCGGATTTACATATTGCAACTTTAACTCAAGATAGAAAATTCAACCTGGAAATGGAAGTTGCCCGTGGGCGCGGATATGTCCCGGCGGAATTCAACCGTAAAGAAGGTCAATCCATTGGCGTTATTCCCATTGATTCGATATTCAGCCCGGTTAAGCAGGTTGATTTTACCGTAGAGAATACTCGCGTAGGGCAAAGAATGGATTATGAGAAACTGATATTGGAAGTTTGGACCAGCGGCGGGATTACTCCCAAAGATGCCGTACTTTATGCTTCGAATATATTGCAGAGGCACCTGGATATTTTTGTAAATTACGGCCAGCTGCCCGAAGATGAAGAAGAAGAGATAGAATTAACAAAGGAAGAGGGCGAGTTCTATGAAAAATTAAGATTGCCTATTTCAGAACTTGAACTCTCGGTGAGGTCATCAAATTGTTTGCGTGAAGCTGGTATTAATTCTATCTCAGAACTTGTCATAAAGTCAGAGGACCAACTGCTGAGCTTTAAAAACTTCGGAAAAAAATCTTTGACTGAAATCAAAGAACTTTTAGTGGCAATGGGCCTAAATTTAGGCGTGAAAGTAGACCCGGAGAAACTTAAAAAACCATGAGGCATCAAAAGAAGAGATCCCATCTAAACAGGTTTACAAGCTGGCGCAAAGCAACCTTAGTTAGTATGAGTAGAAATCTGCTTATCTATCAGAGCGTTAAAACCACTAAGGTTAAAGCCAAGGCGGCTAGGCCTGTTTTAGAAAAACTTATAAGCTGGGGCAAAGAAAATAATCTCCAAAGCCGCAGGAAAGCCTTTTCTGTTTTACAGGACAATAAACTGGTAAAGCTATTATTTTCTGAGATTGCTCCCCTTTTTGCAAAACGCCAGGGCGGTTATTGCCGCATATTGCCTATGGGTTTTCGAAGAGGCGACGGTGCTAGCCGTGTTATCATGGAACTTACAGAAAAACGGGCAGTAAAAAGAAAACCGTTAAAGAAAAAAGAAGCGCCGGGTAAACCAAACGCAGAACTTACCAAAACAGAAAGCGAACCTGCAACTAAACCGCCGGAAGAGAAAAAATCAAAGCAGAAATTCCTTGGCGGTCTAAGGAAAATATTCA
>JAHJCI010000116.1 GCA_018813085.1 Candidatus Omnitrophota bacterium
CTAGCTGCTTAAGAAAAATTATTTCTTTTGCAAACTCATACCAGGAGCAGCTTCCGGCGTTGGTAATATGGTAGATTCCGTAATAGCCGGATAAGAGTTGAGAGTTGAGAGTTGAGAGTAAAAACCTTATGGCATCGGCCAAATCCAGGGTATAAGTCGGCGAACCAACCTGGTCATCTACCACTTGAAGCCTGTCATTTTCTTTTGCTTTTTGTAAAATAGTTGAGACAAAATTCTTTCCCCGGGGCCCGAATAACCAACTGGTGCGCAAAATAAAATATTTAGTTAAATTATTCCGGATAATTTCCTCACCCTCTAATTTTGATTTACCGTAAATGTTAACCGGATTAGGGATATCTGATTCGGTATAGGGAATACTTTTTTTACCGTCGAATACGTAATCAGTGCTGATATAGAATAATGTAGCGCCTACTTCATTGGCTGCTCCAGCGACATTCTTTGTACCGAGGGAATTTATTGAAAATGCCTTTTTCTGGTTCAATTCGCATTCATCAACATCAGTAAAACCAGCAGTATGAATGATAATGCCGGGATTATAATTTTTTATTATCTTTGTGGTCTTCTCTGTATCAATGATATCAGAATCTTCTATATCTATCCCCTTGACCTCAAACTCCGCAGATAAAACCTCTGTTAATATCGAGCCGAGCATGCCTTTGGAGCCGGTAACTAAGACTTTAGTCTCTGCCATTTCTAAGCTGGGGGACGTTCCCTAAGGGGACACCCCGTAAGCTGGGGGACGTTCCCTAAGGGGACACCCCGTAGTAAAGAGGGTCTCTTAACTAAATTAAAATCAATGTGTTAGAGAGCAATGGGGTGGTACTTTGGGGAACGTCCCCCAGAGTGTCCCCCAGAGTTACTCCTTCCACCACTGTTTATTGTTCTGGTACCAGTTTATTGTTTCTTTCAGCGCTTCCTGCAATTGATACTGCGGCTGCCATCCGAGGCCCTTTATCTTGCCCAAATCCATACTATAGCGGCGGTCATGGCCGGGACGGTCATTAACATATTCAATCAAATCTTCCGGCTTCTGCAAAATTTTTAAAATAAGTTTAGTTAATTTAAGATTAGTCTTTTCGTTGCCTGCGGCGACGTTATATATTTGGCCGATTTCTCCTTTATGGAGAATCAAGTCTATTGCCCGGCAGTTATCCAGAACATACAGCCAATCGCGCACATTTAATCCGTCGCCATATAAGGGAAGTTTTTTATTCTCCAGGGCATTGGTAACAAACAACGGAATTACCTTCTCGGGATACTGGTAGGGGCCGAAATTATTACTGCTGCGAATAATTAATACGGGTAATTTATAAGTAACGAAATAGGAGCGCGCTAAATGGTCGGCTGCGGCTTTGCTTGCCGCATACGGACTGTTGGGATACAAGGCATCCTCTTCCTTGAACGAACCGTGTTCTCTTGAGCCATAGACTTCATCTGTTGAAATCTGGATTGTACGCCGAATCTGATATTTTTTTGCTGCTTCCAATAAGATATATGTTCCGTTGATATTGGTTTGAATGAACTCTGAGGCATCGGCGATTGACCTGTCCACATGAGTCTGGGCTGCAAAGTTGATAATCGCATCGCAGCCTTTGACTGCATCATCCGCAACAGAAGAATCGCAAATATCTCCCTTAATGAATTTGTAATTAGGATTATCCTGAACGTCTCTTAGATTCTCAAGATTCCCGCAGTAAGTGAGTTTATCAAGATTGATAATCTTATATGCAGGATATTCCTTTAAGATATAGCGTATAAAATTAGAGCCGATAAACCCCGCTCCTCCGGTTACTAAAATTCTCATTTTCTTCTTTCCTGCCTCAGGCATTTATTGCGTATGAATGTTGTAGCCTTATAAATCGTCTCCGGAAGACCGCAGTCAGACCAGAAACCATCAAGAATGTTGTAATAAAGCTGGCCTCTTTTAAGATAAGCGTTGTTAACGTCCGTTATCTCTAATTCCCCTCGCTTAGAAGGCTTTAAGGTACGGATAATATCAAAAACACGGTTATCATACATGTAAATTCCCGTTACAATATAATTTGATTCTGGTTTTCTGGGCTTTTCTTTAATAGATACAATCTTTCTTCCCTTAAGCTTGACTACGCCGAACCTCTGAGGATCGGGGACCTTCTTGATTAGAATTCTTGCTCCTTCGGATTGACTGGAGAAACTCTCTAAGTATTTCTTTATCGGTTTTTCGATGATATTATCCCCCAGAACAACTACGATTTTTTCTCCATCAGCAAAATGCTCGGCTAAACTCAAAGCATCGGCAATGCCCTTTTCTCCCTGCTGATAAGCATAGTTAATATCCTTCAGGCCGAATTCCCTTCCGTTGTCCAATAACCTTAAGAAATCTCCGGCATTATTTCCTCCGGTTACTATCATAATATCCTTTATACCTGCGTTAACCAGGGTTTGTAGAGGATAATATATCATCGGCCTGTTATAAATAGGCAGTAAATGTTTATTGGTAATCCTTGTTAATTGCCCCAGCCTTCTACCTAAACCGCCGGCTAAAATTATGCCCTTCATACTCATCCTTTTACCACTTGGGGACGTTTGTAAATGCTCACTAATTTGGTAACGATTTTGGTATAATATAAAGAACCAAAATCGGAGGTGCCAAATGAAGTTTGAGCATCAAGTCGTCCTTAAGCGTTGGATCCC
>JAHJCI010000117.1 GCA_018813085.1 Candidatus Omnitrophota bacterium
AGGCGCTGGCTTACGGGATTCAGGCTTTCCTGGCGCTGGCCATTATCATCGGGTTTACGATCGATGTCTATTTTAACAATGATTCACCGAACGGGCTATTTACTTCTTTAGGTATGGCCGCCTTTTATTTCGGCAGGCAGAATAATCCGGGATTGCTTAAGAGAAAACTTACGCCAGAAGAAGTAGCCAGGCACCTGAAGGCAATAAAAAAATCCGAAGAGATAAGATTTCATCAGGATAAGCCGGTGAAAGGCCTGACTGGGATTATGCTTTTTCCGGAAGAAGCCCTTCAGGGAGTAAGGCAGGGAATAATCGAGATTTTCCAGACTCAAGAAAGGGATTATTTCTACCGGTTCAGCGAAGGCATGAGTTACAATGATTTGAAGCCGGCAGTTTTATCAAAGCAATCGGCTTTAAATTATGTCCGTGAACAGGAGGCAAATTTCGCTATTTTACCATACTTTAAAGATATTAAAATGGTAGTCCAGGGCCAGGGCTGGTTCAAGTTCAGCCAGGTCCTTTACGGCATAGAAAACGGCCTGCTTGTAATAAGGGGCAAGGGCGAAATGCTAAGAGAGGTAATATTTACAGAGTCTGTCTCTAAGAAGTTTGTCGATTATTTGTATCATCTGGGTGAAGAAAGAAGGGTTAGCATAAACGACGAAGAAGTCTCGGCCGTAGATATCCAGGCTCAAGGGGATAACTACGCCTGTGAGTATGCCCTTTACAGCAATGGCTGTATCGATATCCTTGATCCGGAAGGAAAAGTTATCAGAATCCGGTCTTTTGCCGATTTTCTGACGTATAGAGATATTTTGCAGGAATTAATGGTTATTTCCCGGCTTAGGCAGATACTTGATAATCCACGATGGAATGATTTGTATGATAAATATTTGCGCAGCCATTTCTTTACTCTCAAGAATAACCTGGCAAACGAAATAAACGGCGATATTATTTTAACAACCTACCAGAATATAAAAGCAGCTTTCCAGAGAATCCTGGAAGCCTTGCCTATGCCGGATTCCAGGCTTAATTCGCAACTGAAAAGAATTCAGAGGCTCATTCGTAAGCGGAACCTGGAGGTTGTTTTCCATAAGAAGCGCGAAAGTATCGATATATTGAACGGTAACTCTAGGCAGGGGATGAATATAGCCGCGCTTCAGGATATTGCAAGGCAAGCGGATGTTACCAGCGAATTGTTTCTCGACGGCAGCAGCGGCAATAAAATATTGCTAATATTGGGACGCTCCAGGAAAGAGAAAATTTTCTCTGAGTTGGACTTTGAGTCTTTCGTAATCTTGATCATAAGCACTATATTGGACAGGAAGACCAAGAACTGGACTAGCGCCGGGCTTCTCTCCAGGCAAATAAATAACGATTCGGTACGTTCTATCGTCAATCATGTGCTGAGGACTGATAACCAGCGGACTAAGTACGAATCCAATCCTAATCGTCCGCAGGAACCGGATGAGGGTGGCTTCAGGGAGGATTTCGGCCCCGGTTTAGGCACAAGGCGCATCGCTCGTTATAGCGACGGGCAGAAAGCACGCGAGAGGTTAGAAAAAAAGAAGCAGGAAGATTTGCTCATTACCGATACGGTTACAGAGCGCGGCCGCTTAAAGGATGTAGATAAAGTTATACTCGGCATGCTGCCTTCTGATGCCAAGGTTGTTGTTGATTTTGGCATAGGTTATCCTCCTTATACTACTCTTGAGTTAGCTAAAAGAGTTTCCAGAACTCATCCAAAAGCTAAAGTCATAGGTGTAGATGTGCTTATTCCTGATTCGGTACTTAAGTTAGAAGACGGAAAGGAGGCTCTGTTTATTGAAGGAGAAATTATTGGTATTTATGAGCCATTGTATAGAAATGTATTCCCGCTCAGCAATTATCGTAAAGATTTTTTAGAGATGATACAGGCGCGGCATTATGAATTTTCATTAAGAACAGACACCTCTCTTATAATAAATCCTTATCAGGAATACACGCTGAAATATAACAACCTTTCTTTCTTAAAGAGCAATTTCGTTCTTAATTTGCCTTACGAAGTTAATCTGATCCGTATTTTTAATGTATTAAGATATTATAGCGGCGAGGACCGCATGCAGGCATTAAGAGAGCTAAGTTTATCTCTGAAAAAGGGCGGAATAATAATCGAAGGAAATTACGGACTTCAAGAAGATGCGAGTAATAGATTAGATACATATATTATCTATAGAAAAATAAATGGCGAACTCCAGCCCCAGAGTTTCAACCTTTTCATAGATTCCGAGAGCATCCATCATAATTGCGCGCAACTTTATCTTGCCCAACAGATGGAGCCCGAATTAATTAAGGATTTGGAAGCCCTGCTCGGCGGTATGAGAGCAGAATTGTTTAGCTTAAGACAAAGCTTTGGATATAAAGGCATGCTTCTTTTGGTAGCCAAAGAGTTAAATAAATTAGGATACATTGTATCTTTAAATGAATCAGGGCATATTAGCTTAGAGTATCAAGAAGAAGCAATAGGGCAGTCAAAATTCAGAATATTAACGACCGACCTTACAAAGCTTCTCAATGACCCTGATATGTATGCCAGGAGCAGGGCTATGTATGATTTGCTGCGCTCGCGGGAATACACGGACAGACAAAAGATATTGTTAATATTGAAGTTAATGCTTCGGGAAACCGATGATTCGCTGCGAGCAAGAACAAGGATGGCTCTGGTTGAACTTTATAAAGAGATAACAGAAAGGCAGGATAACGGCAAGCCAGAGATTGTAGAATTCCTTAAGGGCCTAACCAGAACTCTTACAGAACCGGAATTAGAAGCATTGCTAGATG
>JAHJCI010000118.1 GCA_018813085.1 Candidatus Omnitrophota bacterium
ACAAAGCGGGCAACCGCTTCTTCTAATAAATCGATATTTTTTAATTTCTTTGCTGAAATTCTAACTACCCCTTTGAATCTTTTCCTGATCCGGGCATCCTCCAGCTTCTGCCTGAGGTCTATTTTGTTGACCAGGGCGATTGTAGGCTTAGTTCCAACCTTACGCATTAAAATTCTATCTTCTTGGGATAAATTTTTACTGCCATCAAAAACGAGTAAAACTAAATCTGCCTCTTTTATATATCGCCTGCTGCGCGAGACTGCTTTTCTTTCTATTAAATCCCTCGGCTGGATTATCCCGGCGGTATCAACAACCCTTACGGGAATGCCCTTAATGTCCAATACCTCTTCGATAGTATCGCGCGTGGTACCGGCAAGAGGGGTAACGATTGAGCGTTCGCATTTTAGTAGCGCATTTAAAAGAGAAGACTTCCCGACGTTGGGCTTACCGCAAATCACCGCTTTTATGCCTTCGCGAAGAACTCTGCCCTGGGAAGCATTCTCTAATATAAGCTCTAAATCCCGGGCTGCCTGTTTTAAACCGCAGGAGATTTTATTAATCTCTGCCGCCGGTAAATCCTGGTCGGGAAATTCGATATTAACCTCCAGGATGCTAAGTAAACTCAAAACCTTCTTTCTTAGCTGGCTTAATTTATTCGAGAGCAGGCCCTTTAACTGCCCCATACTTACGCTTAAGGCGTAATCACTCTTTGCGCGAATAATATCCAGTACCGCTTCTGCCTGCGTTAAATCAATACGGCCGTTTAAAAATGCGCGCTGAGTAAACTCTCCGGGCCTGCTGAGGCGCGCTCCTGAATCAAGGACTAATTCTAAAGTCTTTCTTAGAGGAATGATTCCGCCATGACAATTGATCTCTACTGTGTCTTCCCGTGTATAGCTTTTTGGCGAACGCATTACCGTCAGGATGACTTCGTCAATCACTCCATCAGAATACAGAGGACAGAAAACAGAAGACAGATTTTTCTGACTTCTGACTTCTGACTTCTGACTTCTATTCACTATCCATCCATAATGCGTGGTGTAAGTCTTAAAGCTTGAGGGCTTCCTACCGTCCTGGGAAACAAAAACCTTATCGGCGATTGATAAAGCCCTCCTGCCGCTTATCCTGACAATGCCGATGCCCGACTCCCCGCAAGGCGTAGCAACTGCCGCAATTGTATCGTTTAAATTAATCTCTTTTTGCATATTTACCTGTTTTTACTAAAAAATCCCTGACTTCCCCAACCAGGAACAAAGAACCGGCAACTAAGATTAAATCCTGAAACCCGGCCTTTTCCCTTGCTAACTCTATAGCCTCTCCTGCATCTTTAGTCTTAATAATCTGTTTTCTGTACTCTGGTTTCTGGTTTCCAATAGTTTGTTCAATATCATCCACATCCGCTGCCCGCGGGTTGTCTGCTTGCGTAAGAATAATCTCAGCGCTTATAGGGATGAGCTGGTTGCAAATTTCCTTTATATCCTTATCCTGAGAAATACCTAAAACTAAAATTATGCGTTTATCAGGGAAGTGTTCAATAATTGTCGTTCTAAGGGCTCCTGCAGAAGCAGCATTCTGCGCCCCGTCAAGAATAACCAGAGGCTGTTTACAGGCTATCTCGAACCTGCCTGGCCAGAGAGTATTATATAATCCTTTCTTGATCGCTTCAATACTCAAGCTCAACTGATAAAATTTTCTTAATGCCAGAACAACAGCTACCGCCAGGGTTGCGTTAACTACCTGGTGTAACCCAAGTTGAGTTATCTCTAAATCAGCGAGCCTGCCAAACTCACCGCCTATATCAAAACTTTGCCTGCTAATGCTTGCCTCTTTTCTTCTAAAGAATATATCTTTACCGATTTCATATAAGGCAGCATTTTTTTCTCTGGCCCTGTCCCTGATTACCTTTATCGCCTCTTTCTCCTGCGGCGCGCTAATCACTACCAATCTTTCATCTTTTATTTTGAATCTTTTATTTTTTATGATTCCTGCCTTCTCAGAAGCAATTTCTTTTAAGGTATTTCCAAGCAGAGCTCTGTGCTCATAGCTTATGGGAGTAATCGCTGCTACTAAGGGATTAACCGTATTCGTTGCATCCAATCTCCCGCCAAGCCCGGTTTCCAGGACGCAATAATCAACCTGCTTTTCCTTAAAATAGAGGAATGCTAATGCGGTATAAACCTCAAAAAAAGAAAGCCGGCCATACTTTGAGGATAAATTAAATTCTTCGATAACAGGGCGCAACCTGCAGAGCAAAGAAATTATCTCTTCCTCGGATATCATACCCTCAAACTCAACTATTGATCCTTGAGCCCCGCCTCCCGGGGCCAATATCCGAATTCGTTCCCTGAAATCAGATAAATGCGGGGAAGTATAGAGCCCTACTCTAAAATCCCCCTGGCGTAATATATAAGCGATGAATGCAGAAGTAGAACCCTTGCCCTTTGTTCCGGCAATATGAATACTTCGTAAATCATGCTGCGGATTATGCAGTTTTTGCAGGAACGCCTTGAACCGCTGTAGATTCAGAGATTGCCTGTAGGAATAAACGCGGGTTTTTTCGTAGTTGATAAAAGAGTCTAAATATTGAACTGCTTCGGGGTAAGTCATAAATGAGCATACAACCCCGCTCCCAGTTACTGCCGCTAGCAATAGGAGTGTTCCGGCTGCGGGGTTAGTGACTCAAGGATCAATTTAATTGTTCCTGAGGCGGATTTAAATTGTGTTCTGGTTAATGCTTGAAATGCCTCCTGCCGGTCGTAACCATGGCAATCTTATGCTTATTACAGGCCGCGATAACTTCATCGTCGGAGATTGAACCCCCGGGCTGGATTATTGCTTTGACCCCTGCGCGGGAAGCCTGAATGATTGCGTCTGGCTTTGGGAAAAATGCATCCGAGGCAAGGCAGGAATTCAGAGAAAGCTTCCCTGATTTTCGTTTTGCTATTATAACCGAGTCCACGCGGGACATTTGCCCTGCGCCGATACCTACGGTACGCCTGCCCCGGGTGAGAATAATCGCATTGGATTTGGTATGCTTTGCCACCTTCCAGGCAAAGGCCAGGCTTTCCATTTGCGCTTTTGTAGGTTTTTTTCTGGTAACAACCTTGAGTCCAGCCAACTCTTCTAGCCCTGAATCTTTATCCTGTAGCAATAATCCACCGCTTACTCTCTTAAGGTCAAAATCATTCGCCTGGCCAAGAGCAGTCAGCTCTAATAAACGCAGGTTCTTTTTTTTCTTAAGCAGGCTTAATGCTTCTGGCCTAAATCCGGGGGCAATTACGCACTCAAGAAAACCGCTTTTTGCGATTAGTTTTGCGGTTTTTAAATCTACATCCCTGTTCAATCCTACGATACCTCCAAAGGCCGAAAGGCTGTCGCACTTGTAGGCATTCAGGTAAGCACGCTCCAATAATTTATCTTCTGCAACTCCGCAAGGATTATTGTGCTTGCTAACCACTACTGCCGGAAGCTTAAACTCCATCACCAGCTCCCAGGTACTGTTCAAATCCAGGATATTATTGAAAGAAAGCTCCTTGCCGTGAAGTTGCCTTAAATTAACCAGGCCTGCCTTTGGCTGTTTTTCTTTATAGAAAGCTGCTTTCTGGTGAGGGTTTTCGCCGTAGCGTAAATCCTGAATCTTGCTGAATCCCAGATTCAACTCTCCGGGGAAGCCTCTCTCAGGAGCTTTTCCCTGTTTATACTGAGAGTCCAAATAGCCGCAAATAGCTGCGTCGTAACCTGCGGTCAACTTGAATACTTCAGTAGCCAGCCGCTCTGCTGTCTGCCTGCTGATACTGCCTTTATTCTCTTTTAATTCTTTCAGCACTTGCGCATATTGATTTGGGCTGGAGACAACCGCAACCGATTGATGATTCTTGGCTGCCGAACGCAGCATAGACGGCCCGCCGATATCAATGTTTTCTATTGCCTCCTGGCGGCTGACTCCTTCTTTAGCTACGGTCTTTTCAAAAGGATAGAGGTTTACCACTACCATATCGATCAGCCCGATCTGATGTTCCTCTAATGTCTTCCTATGCCCGGGGTTATCCCGCAAAGCCAGAAGACCGGCATGAATTTTAGGATGCAGGGTTTTTACTCTTCCGTCTAACATCTCGGGAAATCCGGTATAATCCGAGACATCAATTACTTTAATATTGTTTTCTCTCAATAAACGGGCTGTGCCTCCGGTTGAAAGAATCTCGACGCCCAGCCTGGAAAGTTCGCCTGCTAAATCAACAAGCCCTTTCTTATCGGATACGCTGATTAAAGCTCTCTTAACTGCTATCATTTAATACCTCCTATAATGAGCAGATAACTTACGCAGCTATGAAAGAGCGACGTAAGTTATAGCGAAGCGTCTGCGAATTAAACCCTTGACATCAAAGATGTCAAGGGTAAGTTCCCCCGCCTGCGGCGGGGTCACTTATTTATTAAAGCGAAATTTGATTAAATCTGCATCCTGAACAATATAATCTTTACCCTCTAAGCGGAAATGGTTATTTGCCCGCGCCTGGTTAATGCCGCCATCATTAACTAAATCACTAAAACTGATTACCTCCGCACGAATAAACCCCTTCTGGATATCGGAATGGATTAACCCGGAAGCCTGCCAGCAGCTCATGCCTTCCTCAGGCTCCAGGCACGGGTTTCTTTCTCATTGGCGGTAAAAAAGGAGATATACCCGCAATGAGCATAAGCAGAAGCAAGGATTGTGTTTTTATCGGCCTCAATGCCTTGCGGCTCAACAAGAAAAACCGGCCTTAAGCTTAATAAAGGATAGCCCCGGGCGATTTTGCTCTCATCCTCTGATAGCTCTAATTTAAAGAGAGTCTCCTCTTTTTCAAGCTGCGCCTTAAACTTATTCAGCAAATTCTTTTCCTGCTCCTCCTGGGAGCTGTTAATCCTTTTCTCTATAAATTCCAGATCCATAAGGGCTAAATCGGTCTTTCCTGATTCCGGAGATATTATGCCGTCGCACTCTCCAAGCCTCTGGGCATCGGTAATCACTTCTACCTCTATATAAACCTTTTTAGCCGAATGGGCCATTTGCTTTAAGCCAGCAAGCCGCTCATCTATTATGCTTTCTTTACCCGCGGAAAAATTATCAAGAGCAAAAATTCCTATTTTCATTAAAGACACTCCTTCTTTAGTGTATTTTTTAGTTAACGCCGGCAAGCTTTCCAGCTTAAGCGTACTTTCTCTGGTAAATTTTCTTTTAAAATATTACGGTTGGATTAGGCCTGTTCCTTCTTTTTCTGTTCCTGGTATCTAGCGATAATCTCATTGGCTGTTTTGGCAGGAACCTGCTCATAATGCGAAAAACGCATTGTATAACTGCCCCGGCCGCCGGTAATCGAACGCAGGTCATTGGCATAAGTAAACATCTGCGTGAGGGGAACCTGGGCCTTTAACAACTGGTTTTCCCCCTTCATTTCCATGCCCATTACGCGTCCGTGGCGGGAATTAAGGTCTCCGGAAATTTGCCCTAGATATTCATCGGGGATAGCTACCTCAACATCCATTATCGGCTCAAGCAGGGCCGGGCCAGCCTCAAGTACTGCCTTTCTAAAAGCCATGCCCCCGGCAATCTGAAAAGCCATATCCGAAGAATCTACATCATGGTAAGAACCGTCGAAAAGCGTTACCTGAACATCAACGAACGGATAGCCAGCCAATACGCCTTCGGACATTGCCTGTTTTATCCCCTTTTCTACCGAGGGGATAAAATTACGAGGAATAGCCCCGCCGACTATCTTATCTACAAACTCGAATTCCTTACCTCGTTCAAGCGGCTTTATTTCAATATGCACATCGCCATACTGGCCCCTGCCGCCTGACTGGCGTTTATACTTACCCTGAACCTTGGCACTCTTGGTAATCGTTTCCTTATACGCAACCTTAGGCGTGCCTAAATCTACCTGGACGTTAAACCTTTTCTTCAGGCGGTTAATCATAATATCCAAATGCAGGTCTCCTAATCCTGAGACTATCAGCTCATTTGTCTGCAGCCCGCGCGATACCTTAAAGGTGAAGTCCTCGGCTACGAGCTTGTTTAAGGCCTGTGAAATCTTCTCTTCGTCCTGGCGGGAATGAGGTTTTACCGAAGCAGAAATCATCGGCTCCGGGAAAAGCATCGCGCTAAATTCCAGCGGATGCTTCTCTTCGCCAAGAGAATCCTGCGTGTGGGTTTGTTTTGATTTAGGTATAGCGATTATATCCCCGCATTCAGCCTGCTCCAGGTTCTTCTGTTCCTTACCCTGCAGAAGGTATATTTGGGTAAAACGCTCGCTGATTTTCTGGGTAAAATTATAGAAGCTGGAATTAGCTGCAAGCCTTCCAGAGAAAATACGCAGTAAACTCAACTGGCCTACATAAGGGTCGAAAATACTCTTGAAGGTAAAAGCAGAAAACGCTGCATCCGGGCTGAATTTAAGCTCTCCCGTGACTTCTAAAGGTGCCCGTTCAAGCGGAGATGCCAGGTATTGCTTTATGCTTTTAAGTAATTCATCGATACCTACACTGGAAAGGGCGGAGCCTAAAATTAAAGGGAAGACTTTTGCTTCGAGCACTGCCTTGCGTAACCCGGAAGCGACCTCTTCGAGGCTAAGCTTTCCTTCGGCAAGGTATTTTTCAAGAAGCTTATCATCGGATTCGGCAACTAGTTCCATTAACTCCTCTGGGGTTGAGGAATCCAAGGTAATTATCCTGGAAGAAAGCGATGATTTAATATCGGAAATTATTGCCTCTTTATTAAGCCCTTCTTTATCAATCTTGTTAACAAAAATAATCCGCGGCAGCTTCAACTCTTCCAGCAGGGCCCATGACTTCTCGGTGCCTACCTCTACTCCGGAAGAGGCATCAATAATCAGCACCGCGTTATCGACTGCCCTTACCGAAGAGATAACTTCGCCAAAAAAATCGATATACCCGGGAGTATCTATAATCTGGATTGATATATCTTCGTAATTACAATGTAGGAGGCTGGAATTGATTGAGCTTTTTCTCTCAATCTCATCCCAGCTGTAGTCGCTTAAGGTATTGCCCTCCATAACGCTTCCTTTACGGCTGCTTGTGCCGCAACTAAAAAGCAGGGACTCCGAAAGCGAAGTCTTGCCTGATTGAGTATGGCCTAGAAAAGCGATATTTCTTTTATTCTCAATAGCCATTTTAGCCTTTGGTTATAATCGGGGTTTCTTAATGAAGCTAAGAACGAGAATGAAGCAAGTATAAAATATTATACGAACTATGGCTGGCTGCGTCAAGGAAAAATCTATCTGGCTTGTATTATTATTCCAGGTAGGTGTATATTTTGCCGCGGTAGTTTCGCAGGACGTATTTACCTTTTGCCTGGGAAAGAAGATAGTTCGGCCCAATGGGTATTTTGCCTCCTCCTCCAGGGCCGTCTATAACATAAGTAGGCACTCCGTAGCCTGAGGTATACCCGCGCAGTTTTTCAATAATATTTATTCCTGCGGCAACCGGTGTGCGAAAATGCTGCGTACCCTTTACAGGGTCGCATTGATATATGTAGTACGGCCGTACGCGGATTTTCAATAACTCGTGCATAAGCTTCTTCATGATATACGGCCTGTCGTTTATCCCTTTTAAAAGAACGGTCTGGCTTCCTAAGGGAAAGCCGTTATCAACAAGCATTTCGCAGGCACTCCGGCAGCGCTTGGTAATCTCTTTAGGATGATTAAAATGTATACTTATCCAGATGGGGTTATATTTCTTAAGCGAAGATATCAGGCCTTCGGTTATGCGTTGAGGCAAAGATACAGGAAGGCGCGTGCCGATCCTTAAAAATTCTACATGTGAAATAGAACGTATCTTCTTAACTAATTCCTCCAGAGCGTTATCATTAAGCATAAAGGGGTCGCCTCCGGATATGAGAACATCCCGTATCTTGCGGTTGGATTTTATATATTCTACTGCGGCATCCCAGTTATTAATGTTATTTGTTTTCTTGTCCCCGACTAATCTTCTGCGCGTACAATGCCGGCAATACATCGCGCATTGTTCTGTTGCCAGCAAGAGCACGCGATCCGGATAACGATGAACAAGGTTGGGCGCCGGAGAATCACGGTCTTCCGCACAGGGATCAACCATCTCATGCGGGCTAACTTGAGATTCATATGCGGTCGGTATAGACTGCCGCCTCATAGGGCAATTGGGGTCTTCTGGATCAATAAGGGTAAACCAGTAAGGAGTTATTGCCATGCTCATTCTGCCGCGAGCCTTCTTAATGCCTTCTATTTCCTCGGGAACGAGCTTGATAATCTGGCTTAACTGTTCAAAAGTAGTTATCCGGTTTCTTACCTGCCATTGCCAATCCTCCCAGTCCAGAGGATTAACATCCTTAAACAGTTCTATCTGTTGATAGTCTGACTGCCCTTTTCTTTTTGTTGATGGCGGGCTTACCGTTAACAGGTTCTGAGGTTTATCCACAGTAAGAGCTTTTTTTTGAGCCTGGGCTTCAATCATAAGTTATACCTCTTGAATGCACTCTGCAATATCTTATCAAGCATCTGGGCATAGGTCATGCCCAGGGTTTTTGGTATTAACATAAATACGTCCTCCGCAGCCATACAGGGCAGGGGATTGATTTCAAGGACAAACGGGTTTCCCTCCTCGTCAACCCGGAAGTCGACACGGCCAAAGTCCAGACAGTCCACTGCCTTATAAACACAGAGAGCCAATTCCTTAAGCTTATCTTCCAAGGCCTTGCTGATTGGCGCAGGGAAAACATATTCTAATTCGGCAGAAGTGATATGGCCGAAAGTATAGAATTTTTCGCCCAGGTTCAACTCCCCTGCGATTTTGACTTGTACCGGAGAAAATACCTCTATAGGATCATTGCCCACGATTGCCACGGTAAATTCTCTCCCTTTGATAAACTCCTCTATCAATGCCGGCTGTTTGTAGGTATTTATTACGTAATCCGTACGCTTAATTAAGGCATCAAGGTCATTTATTCTAGCATTTGAATCAATCCCCTTGGAAGAACCTTCAAAACGCGGCTTAACCATAAGCGGAAACCTGAAATGGTCTGTATCAATCAGGCTCTCTGCCTGGTTTATCTGCATAAATCTGGGCGTCGGGATACCCTCGGCTAAGAATACTTTTTTGGCCATCAGCTTATCCAGGCTAAGAGCTAAGGTTAATCCGTCGGAACCTACAAAAGGAATACCCTTTGCCTCCAGGATAACCGGAATCTGGGATTCGCGGTTTCTGCCACTTAGGCCTTCGGAGATATTAAAAATAATGTCCACTCCTAGATTATCCAGGCCATCAAGCAGGCTGAAAACATTGCCGATCTTTTTTACCTGATGCCCCAATGATGAAATTGTATCGGCAATCAAATTAATCGTCTGAGGGTGGTCAAATTCAGCATTGGCATCAGAGGGTTCGCTTGTTTTTGGCTGATAATCCGTTTTTAAATCAAAGGTTAAGCCGATAACTTTGCCCATTTTTATTGACTAAACTCCTGCTATTTGCATTTCTTTCCTTAAATTAAGGAAAATATTTATTTCTTTATCACCTGACAAGCTGCCGACAAGAAAAAAAGGGATAGCTATTCTATCCCTTTTTTTTGATTTTTCTTGGTTTCCTTCAATTTTAATTCCTTTTCCCCGGAGAGTATCGTTTTTTGAAATATTTTCTAAAACCTCGTCGATATCTCTGGGAATTCAGATCCTCCTTAAAAATTTTAAATGAATTCTTTTCTTAGTTATTTTTATCATAAAATACGCTATTGTCAAGAAAAAAATCATAATTCTTCAAAAAAATATCTAAAAATCCTTAATTATGCCTCATGGCTACTGAACTCAAACTCTCCCCAGCTGGCTAGTTTATCCCCTATAACTATCAGCACCCCTAAAATGCCTGAAACCTTTTTAGCAAAATCGATTGCTTTCTTAAAGTCGCTGCTTGAACTAGCTAAATTACAAACAGCTGTGGCTGCGGCATCGGCTAAAGCGGCACTCTCTGAAAAAACTACTACGCTATCGGCAGCGCCGAAGCTCAAGGAGTGCCCGAAGGTAGCCGAAGAAGTACAGATTCCGCAAGGCGTATTCTGCGGCTTAATGCGCAGAATAAGCTTACCTGATAGCTTGGAATCTCCTGCGAAGATACAGATCCTGCGCTCTTTAGACTGCCGGGTGAGAAAAATATCCCCTCCGTTTTCTATAATCAGTTCCCGCTGCCCTTGTTTTAATAAATCTTGCGCTAATAATTGAGCGATGCTTCCTGCTACTGCCGCCATTGGCCCGACATTTACAAGTTCGGCTGCCTTAGCCATGATTTGAACTACTTGCGGAGCATTCAACTCTACGGCAAGCGGTTTCAGGCTAAAGCCAAAACGTTTATCTCTTTCGATATAATGCTTAATATCATTGCGCAAAGAAGTGACTCTTTCCTTTAGGAAATTCAAATCAACGGGCTTCTGGCTGAGAATCAAAATATCGCTTTCCTCAACGGTAATATCAGTCCTGATAAATTCAGATCTATCTATCCATTGACGGTAAAAACGTTCCTGGTATTTATTTTTTATCATGGCTTAAATAATAGACGCTCTAGCGCAGGCAGAATAAGGCAAATTCGGCTTCAAGCTAACAAATACGGGGCAATGATTCCGAAATCAACATATCCAGGATACGGCTTGTGCCAACACCAGTATTTAAAACAACTGCTGCCTTGGGCTCTCTGGTTATGCTGCCTATAATCCCGGCATATCTACCCAATCGCTGCTGTCTTAACCTGTTTACGATATTTTCCGCCGCGGCAGGCTCAACTACCATAATTGCCTTACCTTCGTTAGCAATATATAACGGGTCTATCCCCAATAATTCGCAAGCTGCCCTTACGCGACTGGATATGGGGACACTTGTCTCATCGATAACAATACCCAGGCCTGAGGTTTGCGCAATTTCATTTAAAGTGGTAGCCAATCCTCCGCGCGTGGGATCACGCATAAATTTTATTGCTTTGCATTTATTTAATAAGGGAAGCAACAAACCTTCCAGGCTCTGGCAATCGCTTTTAATATTCACGCCGAAATCAATGCCGTTACGCTGGCTTAAGATGCTCAAACCGTGCTCAGCTATCCTTCCTGTGATTATTACTTTATCTTTGACTCTGATATTTTTGATTTCTAAATTTCTGATTACCCTGCCTATCCCGGAGGTATTAATGAATAATTTATCGCAGGCCCCTTTCTCCACTACTTTGATGTCTCCGGTTACCACCTTAACGCCGGAATTCCTGCAGGATTGAGCAATCGAATCAACTACCTTCTCCAGTAAAGAATAATCCAGGCCTTCTTCAATAATTAAGGCCAAGGATAAATAGAGTGGCTGGCTTCCAGCAACTACCAGGTCATTTACGCTGCCGCAAACCGCAAGTTTGCCGATATCCCCTCCGCGGAAAAACAGAGGACTAACCACAAAAGAATCGGTAGTGAATGCTAATTCCTCTCCTTTAAAATCAAGCAGAGCGCTATCGGATAATTTATTTAAAGATAAATTGTTGAATTTCGGCAGGATTGTATTTTTAATTAAGTCGTGCATTAATTGCCCGCCGCTTCCGTGAGCCAATAATATTTTTTTTGATTTTTCTTCCTTCATTCTCTCTACTCGACTCGCCAGTTTTCTTAACTATATTCTCTAATTGCCTTTGTCTTTTGATTTTTTAAAAAGGTCCAGAAATCTGTCTTCGTATTCTTTATATACGCTCCAGTTATCCAATTCCTGCTTGAGTTCATTCGCCTTGCCGATATCTTTTTTAGCCAAATCAAAAAGCTTCTCTATCTTTTCCTTTATCGACTGCGGCAGATGAGTCAGCTGTATTAATGCTTTTTTTATTTTTTCTATTTCTGCTTCGCTGATCGGGCCTGAATCCACAGGCAGCGCAATCCCCTCCTTAAGATATTCTACCAGCTTGCTGATTTCAGCCTCGATAAACTCTACCTGCTTCTCTAGTGTTTTAAACTCCAGCGGTAGCCCTAAAATCAGCTTCAATTTATTTAATATCGAAGATACTGCCCTGGGATTTTCAATTTGAATCGTATATATGGGGATTTCTCCCAGCAGGCAATACCCGGGAAAACCGCTTTTCTTGGCTAGCCCTAGAAAGAGGCCGTTTAATCCAGAAATATCTCCTTCATTCATCAGCTTAAGCCCGAAGTTATCGAGATTCTTAAGTAGCTCTTTGTTTGTAGCCGCATACCAGACATCCGGCACCTGGGTATGGTCGATAGGGGCGGGCATTGCGGCAAAGCTGACAACCGATTTAACCTTGTATAAACGCGCGATTTCCAGGATATTTTCGACATAATCTTCGGCCCTGGACATATCCGGCTGGGCATTACTTGTAAAAATTATTAAATCGCAAGCATTGTTGTTGCGCTGTTCTGCTGCCTTTAGATTTTTCCAATAATAAAAATAATTCCCGGGCAGGTCCTTCGTGCTTAATATGCCTTTTTTAATAATACTGGATATGGGGTAAAAGTAATCCGCACTGTTCATAGAAGCGAATACTTCAGCTTTAAGGTTCTCTACCAGGTAATTTGCGCACTTTAAAGCAACATCCCCCATGCCGG
>JAHJCI010000119.1 GCA_018813085.1 Candidatus Omnitrophota bacterium
CACGAATTAGACACAAGAGAGCTTCGATGGACTTACCCTGCCAAAATTTATTGCTCTTAAGGGCGAAGCAGGATTATTCACCTTCGTTCTCTATTTTTCTTAATAATTTTGATATAACCCTAGTCCAGGTAGATTACTTGTTTTCGGCTTGAACCCACAGATACCATAAAAATTTCGGCGCAAACCAGATCCTGCAGTATTTTTATATAATTCCTGGCGTTCTTTGGCAGGCCTGAATACTTGAGGATAGAACAGGTAGGATCGCTCCATCCCGGATATTCTCTCCATATACAGGAACCGTTCTTAATAACCTCTGGGTCGTGCGGATACTCTTTAAAAACCTTTCCCTTGTATTTATAAGCTGTGCAAACCTTTATCTTTTTCAAACTATCCAGGACATCCAGCTTCATAAGCGCTAATTCCGATATCCTGTTAATCCTTACTGCTTCCTTTACCATCAGCACATCAAACCACCCGCAGCGGCGCGGGCGTCCGGTGGTAGCGCCGAATTCATTGCCCTTTTTTCTGATGAAATCGCTGAACTTCGGGTTAAATTCGCTTGGAAACGGCCCTTGCCCTACGCGCGTGGTATAACTCTTTGCCACCCCGACAACCTTATCAATTACCAAAGGAGAAACTCCGCTGCCCGGGAAAACCCCGCCTGCTATAGTAGAGGAAGAAGTTACATAAGGATAGGTTCCAAAGTCAATATCTAAATATACTCCCTGCGCGCCTTCAAAAAGCAAAGATTTCCCATCGTCAATCGCGCGATTTAATAAATCCACGGTGTTACTGACATAAGGACGAAGCTCGGCGGCATAACGCAGGTAATCTTTAAAAACACTCTTAAAAGGAAACCCGGCGTGATTATAAACATTCCTGAATATAGAATTCTTTTCTTTGATATTATCTTCCAGCTTACTTCTAAAAACTTCCGGGCGGATAAGGTCGATCATTCTGATTCCGCAGCGGCTGATCTTATCTGCATAACAAGGCCCTATGCCCCGGCCGGTTGTCCCTATCTTTTGCGCCCTTTTCCTCTCGCGCAACTTATCCAATATTTTATGGTAGGGAAAAATTATATGGCAAAGCGTGGAAATCTTCAGCCTCCCCTTAATATCAATACCCTTGTTGTTAAGTCCTTTTATTTCGCGCAAGAGCACTTCCGGATCAACCACAACGCCGTTAGCGATAACGCAAATCTTACTTTTATGCAAGATGCCTGAGGGAATAATGTGAAAAATAAATTGTTTTCCGTCCACAATCACGGTGTGCCCCGCATTATTTCCCCCCTGAAAACGTACGATATAATCGCTCTTCTGGGACAAAATATCGATAAGTTTGCCCTTGCCCTCGTCTCCCCATTGCGTCCCTACTATTATAATATTCGGCATAATCTTTAAACCTCTTTACGGATTCATCGTAAAAATCTTTTCGCAGATATCCGGGTATCTGGCAATAAATTTTAATTCATCATCGACCAATGGCTTCTGGTTGTGAACATTGGCGTAACGCACCAAATCCAGGATTCTGGTTGCCTCGGATTCATCCTTAAATTTGATTTCTATTTTTTCAAAAACATTTCTGAAGCCCTTTATCCCGGAATATTCACCCGCGGTAATCTTACGGCCTGTTTCAACTATATCGGGCTCTCCCCTGCCTAAATCCTCAAAATCATAAAGTTCGTAATTACGCCTGTCTTTTAATGCGCCGTCTGCATGAATACCGGACTCGTGAGCAAAGGCATTTGCTCCTACTCCCGGCTGATTAATCGGAATAGGCACGCCAAAGGCATAAGAAGCATACTTTGCTATTTTCCAGACACATTTTAAGTTAATCCGTTCATCTAAAATATATTTACCCTTCATGCCGGCAGAATATTTTAGGGCCAGGATTACGGCTACTAAATCGGCATTGCCTGCCCGTTCCCCCATTCCGTTAATACAGGTATTAATATAGGCATTACAGCCGGCATCATTTGCCGCCTTGGCACCTGCTACTGAATTCGCAACAACCATGCCTAAATCGTTATGGCAATGAATCTCAACCGGCAGGCCCACGCTCTTGGCTAAAGTTTTTACGCGCTCGTAAATCGTAAACGGAGAATCACAACCAAGGGTATCGCAATAACGAATACGGTCACAGCCGGCTTGTTTAGCTCTTGTTGCGAAATTAATCAAATAGTTCATGTCCGTCCTGGAAGCGTCCTCGGCATTTACCCCTATTGTCCTGGCACCCAGTTTGCGTGCACGCAGCACAGCATCGGCCATACCTTCTATTACTGACTTATGATCCAGCTTGCCTTTAAATTTATGCCTGATCATCTGCTCCGAAGTAGAAATCGAAAGATTGAGGTGTTTTATCTTGGGGACCAGCCGGAAGGTAGTTTCCACGTCTCCTGGGGTTGCGCGGATCCAGCCGCCTAAGCGAATAGGGCTCAAGGCGCCTTTTTTGGCTAACTCCAGGTTAGCGTTGAGATAATTTGTTTCATGGCGCGTAAGAGGAAAACCAAACTCTGACTGAAACACCCCCATCTCGTTAAGGTAGAGGTTAATCATCGTCTTCTGTAATTTTGAAAGGCAGATGCGCGACGTTTGCACTCCGTCGCGGTTGGTAACGTCGATAATATAAATTTTCGGGCGTTTTTTCATAACTGGCCTCCCAGCTTAATCAACTTAACCGAGAGAATATTCTCGATCTTGGCTATCTTATCAAGTAATTCGGCAGAAATCGGGCTATCTACGTTTAATACGCTTATTGACTCGCCCCCCGGTTTCTGGCGTCCGAATGTCATGCTGGCAATATTGATATTATGCTTACCCAAAAGAGTCCCCAGGTTTCCGATAATCCCCGGCTTATCCAAATTCTTTATTACTATAAGGTAGCCTTGCGGTGAAAGCTCGACATAAAAATCATCAATCTTAACGATGCGCGGCTGCCGGTTGGAAGAAAGGGTTGCGCTTACCTGCCTAGTCTCTTTATCCGTATCAATCCTAAGGGAAATTAAATTTACGAATTCCTCCTCCGAAGATACCTTGGTCTCTTTAATTTTTATCCCCCGCGCTTCGGCAAGGGTCTTAGCGTTTACGAAGTTAACCGATTCCTCTAATATCGGAGTAAGAAATCCTTTTATTAGCGCCATAGTAAGCGGGGCGACATCCTGCTCTGCTATTGTTCCGCTGTACTGAATAGATATAACCTTTGCCCTGCCTGCGAAAATCTGGCTGCTGAAATTCCCCAGGCGCTCTGCTAAATTTATATAAGCAGACAAGGCCTTGTAAACCTCCGGGTCAATTTGCGGATAATTTATTGAATTGCGCGTTCCCCTCCCGAGAAGATAATCCCTTACGCACTCGGCGACTTCAATGGCTACATTAACCTGCGCCTCCTCGGTAGATGCGCCTAAATGCGGAGAGACTATTACGTTGTCTAACTTTAACAGTTCGGATTCTGGGCTGGGAGGCTCTTTTTCGAATACATCCAGGCATGCCCCGGCAACCTTACCCTGCTTCACGGCCTTTATCAATGCCTCCTCGTCGATAATTCCTCCGCGGGCACAATTAATCACTCGTACGCCGTCTTTCATGGAATTAAATTCTTTATCGGAAATCATATGCCTGGTATTCTCATTCAGGGGCGTATGAATAGTGATAAAGTCTGACTTCCCCAGTAATGCCTTTAATTCGACTATCTCTATGCCCAGGCTTTTGCCTACTTCGCTTGAAAGATAGGGGTCAAAGGCAATAACCTTCATGCCAAAGGAAAGGGCCCGTTTAGCCACCTCTGTCCCGATTCTACCCATACCGATAATTCCCAGCGTCTTTTTATAAAGCTCAAAGCCCATAAATTTAGAACGCTCCCACTGCCCTGATTTTAAAGAAGTATTTGCCTGAGAGATATTACGCGCCAGCGCCAAAAGCATGCTCATCGTATGTTCACAGGTAGAAATTGTGTTTCCCAGGGGAGCATTCATTACTACAATCCCCTTCCTGGTTGCCTGTTCTAAATCGACATTATCCAAACCTACGCCTGCCCGCCCTATAACGCGTAATTTAGCGGCAGCCTCGATAACCTCTTTGGTTACCTTGGTAGCGCTCCTTACTATAATGGCTTCGTAATCCCCGATAATTGCCTTTAGCTCTTCCGGCTTCAAGCCGGTCTTCAGATCAACCTTGAATTCCTTGCAATCTTTCAGGATTCCTAATCCCTCTTCGGCAAGCTTATCACTGACTAAAATCTTCATTTATTATCTTCCTCCTTCAATGAGCCCCGCCTCTGGCAAGGCGAATTGAACCCTTGACATCAAAGATGTCAAGGGTAAATTCAGCCAAAGACTTACGGAGTATAGCGCTCGTAAGTCTCGGCTTTATTTAAATTACTTTCTTTCGCCGTAAGCCTATTAGCTTTTTGAGAATAAATCAAGGCTATTTTTTAAAAAATACTCTCTTGGCAGCCTCAATACCTACTCCTGATTTAAATTTATATCCCATCTCGGATAATACCTTTTCCAAACAGGAAATACCGGCAATGATATCCGCCTCGCTGATATAGCCCATATGCGCGATACGTATAATTTTCCCCTTAAAATCCGCCTGGCCGCCTGCGATGCTGACTGAGTAAGTGTCCCTCATCGTCTTGACTAATTTCTGCCCGTCGATATTTTCGGGAAGGCATATCGCGGTAACTACATCCGATAAGGCAGTAGGATTCAGCAGACTGAACCCGAGCGCTGCGGCTGCCTGACGCGTAGCTTCAGCCATCTTTATGTTCCGGGCAAATATATTCTCAAGGCCCTGTTGTTTTATAATCTTCAGAGATTCATTCAAGGCAATAATCAGGGAAATTGCCGAAGTAAACGGAGTATCTGTCTTATCCAGCGCTTTCTTGGCAAGTTTTAAATTGAAATAATACCCGGGGCATTTTGCTTCTTCAATGAGCTTCCAGGCTTTGGGGCTGACGGAAATAAAGCCAAGCCCGGGCGGAAGCATTATTGCCTTTTGCGAGCCGGAGACGACAACATCGCAGCGCCAGGCATCAGTCTCAAGAGGCATTGCTCCCAGTGCGCTTATCGCATCAACCACTAATGCTGCATTGCTGTTTTTAACTACCTCGCCGATTGCCTGAATATCATTGGCTACGCCGGTAGAAGTCTCACAGTGCGTTACGAATACTGCCTTAACCTTATCGTTTAACTTCGACTTTATATCTTGCGGCTTAACCGCTTCTCCCCATTTGACCTTGATTACTTCAGGTTTAATTCCGTAAGCCTGGCAGAGTTCCGTCCAGCGCTCGCCGAATTTTCCGCCCTCAACCGTTATTGCCGTATCGCCCGCGGAAAGTAAATTTACTACTGCCGCTTCCATTGCACCAGTCCCGGAAGAAGCAAGAATAAATATATCATTAGTAGTCTTAAAAACATATTTAAGCCCTTCTTCCGCCTGTTTCAGAATTTCTTTAAACTGCGGAGTGCGGTGGTGAATTATCGGACGGGACAATGCCTGCATAACCTCAGGCGGAAGCGGAGTCGGCCCGGGTGTTAATAGATAATTCTTGTTCATAAAACCCTCCAATAGAAGATTAAAAATTAAAGATGTTTCAAGATAAAAAATTAAAGATAAAAGATTAAAAATGAGGATTATTACAGGCAAATTCAAGGGTA
>JAHJCI010000120.1 GCA_018813085.1 Candidatus Omnitrophota bacterium
AAATTTCTGGCGCTTCGCGCCTAAAATTTCCTGCGTAAGCTTCGGGATTAATTCGTCCCGCTAAGTGCACCAAAATTATGGTTTCTAAAAAACAGAATTTTGGTATATCTTACGAAGCGGGGCTCATTAAGGAGGCATGTTATGGTTTCGGGATTAGGCGATATGAATTTTTCCTTAACGCTGGCTGCTATCGGTTCAGCGTTAGGAACCGGCGTAGCCGGGATGGCAGCAATCGGGGCATGGAAAAAAGCATTTTCTCAAAATAAAGCAGCACCTTTCATCTTGATAGCTTTTGTGGGAGCTCCGCTGACGCAAACAATCTACGGAATGATTTTAAGGGGGCAGATAATCAACGCAAACCTTCCTGCGACCGCGGAAACTTATAAATATTTGATGATAATCGGCGCCTTAGCCGGTTTAGCCATGGGGATTAGTGCTTATATGCAAGGCAAGGCAGGAGCAAGGGCTGCGGATGCTTTAGCCGAAACCGGTAAGGGTTTCGGAAATTATATTATGGTATTAGGGGTAATTGAAACAGTAGCTTTATTTATTATGGTTTTTTGTATGATGGCTCTTCCTCAAGGATAAGCCTCTGGCTTGAATTTATGAAGTAGTTATGCTATACTTAAACTACAATTTAAAAAAATGATCCCTGCTGTGTTCGTCGAGACTTATTTGATGGTGATCCAATACCAAAAATAAGGGCTCCGGATTTTCTTGATTGCCGAGGCAATCAGAAGAGGAGCCTACCTGAAAATACAACGGTTCATCCATCAGGAGTCGACGGCATAACGCGGGGATTTTTTTTGAGCCACGCTTTTAGCGGGCTAAAAATCACGCACTATTTTTGTAATTATATTCTAAATAACAATTAGTGCGGGATAATATACCATGGATTTATTCCAAGAAAACCCGCAGGATAATAAAGATAAGCCGTTGGCCGTGCGCCTGAGGCCGGAGAAGCTGGATGAGTTTTTCGGTCAAGAGCATATCTTGGGCAAAGACTGCATTTTAACCCGCGCCATCAAGTCAGACCGCCTGGCTTCGCTTATTTTATACGGCCCTCCCGGATGCGGCAAGACATCCCTTGCCTGGTGTATCTCAAAAGTCACGCAATCCTGTTTCGTTTGGTTGAATGCGACGACCTCTAATGTTGAAGAATTGCGCAACAGTATCGCACAGGCAAAACTGCGTAAGAATTCCAGCGGCAGGAGGACAATTTTATTTATAGATGAAATTCACCGCTTTAATAAAGCCCAGCAGGATGTTTTGATGCCGGACGTGGAAGAAGCAAACGTCATTTTAATCGGCGCCACCGTGAATAATCCGTTTTTCTCGATTGCCTCTCCCTTGATTTCTCGCTCACTAGTTTTAGAATTAAAGCCTCTAAAAAAAGAGGACATATCAAAGGTACTAAACTCTGCTTTGAAAGATAAAAAAAGGGGGCTAGGTAATTTAAAAATAAAGGCGGGAAAAAAGGCATTATCATTTCTGGCTGAGGTTTGCGACGGCGATGCCAGACGGGCCTTGAATGCGCTGGAAATAGGGGTTTTAACTTCTTCCCCCGGCTCAGACGGATTAATCAGGTTTGATTTAAAAGTCGCCCAGGAATCCATCCAGAAGAAAATAGTCCTTTATGACCGTGACGGTGATTCACATTTTGATACCGCTTCCGCATTCATCAAATCAATGCGCGGCTCTGACCCGGATAGCGCCTTATACTGGATGGCAAAGATGCTTTATGCCGGAGAAGACCCGCGTTTTATTGCCAGGCGAATATGTATATTAGCAGCCGAGGACGTAGGCAATGCTGACCCTTTGGCTCTGGTCTTGGCAAATGCGGCTTTACAGATTTCAGAATTCGTAGGTATGCCTGAGGCGCGCATTCCTCTTGCTCAGGCGGTAATCTATGTATCCTGCGCTCCCAAGTCCAATGCTTCTTATCTGGCGATTGATAAGGCATATCAGGATGTTGAAAATAATAGATTGCAGGAGGTTCCAGAGCACCTTAAAGATGCCTCTTATCCGGGAGCAGAGAAATTGGGCCGCGGCAAGGACTATAAATATCCGCATAGTTTTAAAGGGCATTATGTTAAGCAGGATTATACGCTTAAAAACGTTAAGTATTATGAGCCGACTGATATCGGCTATGAGGCAAAGATTAAGCAGCGCCTGGAGAAATTAAAATCAAAACAGAAGAGTTCCAAGAAGAATTCTTAGGTATTAGCGGCTGATTTTTGTTTACTTATGTGTTGGGCATGGTTTGCTTATTATTTAACTTGTGTCCAAGAGCGAGGCGGAACGTCAAGCGAAGCCCTGGCACGCTGGGGCAGGGCGAGCGGTTCTGCGAAAGGAGCAAAAGACCGAACAAGCCCACGATTAACAAAACAAGCCGAAGTCAGCCGCTGAGCGAGAAAAGGAGCAGGTTTATTTATATCAGTAAACCGAAGTCAGTAGTTGAAAATAGCAATAGATTGCCATTGAACAATTGTCGATTTAGGGGTAAAATATATAAAGAGGAGAGCTGAACATGATTATTACAGAGAAGAAAGCCTTTGCAGAGGTTATAGATAGCTTAAAGGACGTAAGCAAGGTATTTCTTGTCGGCTGCGGGGAATGTGCTACAATCTGCAAAACCGGTGGCGAAGCAGAGATTACCGAGATGAAAAAGTCCCTGGAAGACAGCGCTAAGGTTGTAACCGGCTTTATCATGCCTCAGGCGCCGTGTATTGCCAGTCAGATAAAGATTGAATTAGCCAAGAATATGAAGGCGTTGAGAGACAGCGATGCAATTCTCGTTCTCGCCTGTGGTTTGGGAGTCCAGTCCGTAAAAGCTAATGACCGTCTCGCGCTTGCTGTATTCCCGGCTTGCGATACGCAGTTTTTAGGGGTTGTTGATGCCAAGGGTAATTTATACGAGAAGTGTTCTGCCTGCGGAGAATGTATTTTAGGAGTTACTGCCGGAATATGCCCGGTAACCCTTTGCGCCAAGGGCTTGCTTAATGGGCCTTGTGGAGGCATGGATAAGGGTAAATGCGAAGTGGATAAGGAAAAGGATTGCGCCTGGGTGTTAATTTACGACGAATTACAGAAGCGCAAGCTCCATAAGCAGCTTAAAGAGATAAGGCCTCCAAGGGACTTTAATAAGGCCAGGCGCCCGCAGAAGAAGATACTGGTAAATCCATGAGCGAGAACTTGACAAAAGCGCAATTACGTAATATAGTGTTAAAGAGGTTAGAAAAAAACACAAAACAGCAACGTGAGCGCAAAAGCAGGTTAATTGAGAAAAAACTTTTAAAACAGGAGGAATTTACCAAATCAAAGAGGATAATGTTTTATCTTGCTTTTGACGGCGAGGTAAAAACCGAAAACATGATTGATAAGGCAAGAGGCCTTGGTAAAGAGATATATGTTCCCTTGTGCGACACCGAGCGAAAGACTTTAATCCCTTGTCTTTTAGAGAAGGATAGTATGTTAGAAGCAGGCCCCTATAATACATTAGAGCCGAAGAAAAAAATGAAGTTTTCTTCTAAGAAATTAGACCTTGTAGTTGTGCCGGCCCTGGCATTTGATGAAAAAGGCAACCGCCTGGGCAGAGGCAGGGGTTATTATGACCGCTTCTTAAAACATATATCTTCACGCACAAATTCCATCGGCTTGGCCTTTGATTTTCAGATTTTACCCAGCATACCAGTTGATTCTGGCGATCTGCCAGTAGATAAAGTCCTCTTTGCATAAATTCCTTCCTTATCCTTTTACAATCTAATCCGGGGATATTCACCGCGCATTAGTGGAATTGTAAAAGGAATACGCCTGTTGGAGATAACGAGCAGATTTAAAAATGTGCGAGTTTTCTGACGGGGCTTGCTTCGCAATCAATCAGAGTTTATAATAGAGAAAGGGGGTTTCTTAAAGCAATGCTGACAACTATATTATTACTTGTTACGATTATTATTTGTTTGCCCGCAGGATACCTTTTAAGGAGGTTTTTTGCCGAAAAAAAGATCCAGGATGCCGAAGAAAAGGCACATTTTATTTTAGATAAAGCCAATAGAGAATCTCAGGACAAGCGCCGGGAGATAGAGCTAGAGTCAAAAGATTTGATGTTCCGCCTGAGGCAGGATTTTGAGAACGAAACAAAAGAACGCAGGCGCGAATTAACCGACCTTGAGAAAAGATTCAACCAGAAAGAGATTAATCTTGACCGCCGCCTGGAGCTATTGGAAAAAAAGGAAAAAGAGCTTGAACTAAAATCAGCCGCGCTAGGCCGCCAGGAGGAGGGATTAAAGGCCAAGGAGAACCAGCTCTACGGCCTTATTGCAGAAGAAAAAGAGCGCCTCCAGAAAATTTCTTCTTTATCGCCCGAGGAGGCAAAGCAGATTCTGTTAACCCGCCTGAGCGAAGAGCTTAATACTGAAAAGGCAGTCCTGATCAAGAAGCAGGAGGAAGAATTGCGCCTGCAGGCTAATAAGTCCGCCTGCGAGATTATAAGCCTTGCAATACGTAAATATGCGGCGGATTATGCCGCTGAGTCAACCGTAAGCGTAGTTAACCTGCCTAACGATGAAATGAAGGGAAGGGTAATCGGACGCGAAGGAAGAAACATACGGGCTTTTGAGATGGCTACAGGAGTAGATGTTATTATCGATGATACTCCCGAGAGCGTAATCCTTTCCAGCTTTGACCCTATAAGAAGAGAGGTGGCGCGGTTATCACTGGAAAAACTAATCAGCGACGGCCGCATTCATCCCACCAGGATAGAAGAAATAGTTCTTAAGACCCGCAAGGACCTTGAGGAACAGATTCAGCAGAAAGGCGAGGCTGCTTGTTTTGAGTTAGGGATCGAAGGGCTTCGCCCAGAATTGATGAAACTTCTGGGGCGCCTTAATTTTCGTACCAGTTTTGGCCAGAATGCGCTCCAGCATTCAATAGAAGTTGCGTATTTCTTAGGTACTATGGCATCCGAGCTGGGAGCTGATTGGCGTTTTGCCAGGCGCATAGGATTGTTACACGATATTGGAAAAGCAGTTGACCAGCAGCAGGAAGGGACTCATGCACGCATTGGCGCAAGCCTTGCGAAGAAATACGGGGAGTCAGATGAAGTTATCCACGCAATCGAGTCTCATCATGAAGAGCAGACGCCTTTGACTTTATTCGCGATTCTTGCAGTAGCTGCCGATGCAATAAGCGCAGCGCGTCCGGGAGCAAGGAAAGAGACCCTGGAGGCCTATATTAAGCGGCTGGAGAAATTAGAGGCAATTGTCAACCTTTTCAAGGGCGTAGAAAAATCTTACGCTGTCCAGGCAGGCAGGGAAATCCGGGTAATCGTTGAGCCGCAGCGTATTTCCGACGACGAATCCGTAAATTTATCCAGGGAAATAAAGAAGAAGATCGAGGAAGGCTTAGAATACCCGGGCCAGATTAAAATAACGGTAATCCGGGAAATCCGTGCGATTGAATACGCAAAATAAAGGTTAATTGATTAGTGGTTGATTGGTGAGCAGTTAATTACCCAATTAACTATTTAACTAATTAACCAATTAACAAAATGAATATACTCTTCATAGGTGATATCGTAGGCAAGCCGGGTAGGGAAACAGTCAAGGCCTTATTGCCTAAACTGAAGAAGGAGTTCGCGCTGGATTTTGTTATTGCTAATATTGAAAACGCTGCCGGCGGTTCAGGAGTAACGGCCAATGTTGCCGAGGAACTCTTTAGTTATCAGATAGACGCTTGTACTTCCGGAGACCATATCTTCAGGAAGAAAGACGTGCTTTCTGTAATTGATGAACCAAAGATCCTCAGGCCGGCAAATTTTCCTTTGATGGCTCCGGGCAGGGGGAGTGCCGCCTTTAAGACTAAATCCGGCATTGAGGTCGTGGTAATCAATATTCTAGGAAGGGTTTTTATGGAATCCAGGGAGTGCCCTTTTCGCGTAGTTAAGGAAGAAATCGATAAGCATCAGGGTAAAATAGTTATTGTTGATTTTCACGCCGAGGCAAGTTCAGAGAAAGTGGCAATGGGCTGGTATTTAGACGGTCTGGTGAGCGCGGTTTTAGGCACGCATACTCATATTCAGACTGCAGATGAAAAGATTCTGCCCAAGGGTAGCGCTTATATTACCGATGCGGGCATGACCGGGCCTCAATATTCTGTTATCGGGCGCAAGATTGAGGATGTGCTGGCCAGGTTTATTACGCAGGTTGAACACCGTTTTGAGGTAGCCAATGAAGATTTGCAATTGCAGGGCGTACTTTTAGATATTGATCAGGAAACGGGAAAGGCAAAATCAATTACAAGGATACAGAGGAAGCTCGATGACGATAAATCTTAACCGCTCAAGGCGTCTTTGGATATACGGCTGCCGCCTTATAACGAATGGGCTTAGATATGCGGTATTTCTGGCGCTTTTTACCTGCCTGGCGCCTTCTCTCCTTGCCCAGGAAAACGGCATTGATTTTAATCTTGATATAACCAGTAAAACAAAGGCAACTCCGAGCCTTTTAGAGAAACCCGGCATAGACTTAAGCGGCCGCGGTTTTCAAAATGACCCGACTTGGCCGCATAATTTGTCTGCTTACGATGCCTTAAACCAGCTCGACCAATATTTGGATTTGCAGGGGGGAATTTTCCGCCTGCAATTTGACCTTTGGGAATTTGTGCAGTTGGCAAAGAATAAGCAGATGCAGTCCAGATTTCTGGAAAATTATTCCCTGGTAATTAAAAATATAAATGCTTCAGGCGGGATAACTCTTCTTAATCTCTATGGTATGCCTCCCGGATTAGGCAAGGTTTTGGATAAAAAGAGCTCACCCTGGGACATCAAGGCATTTAAGGAGCTGCTTAAGGATATAATACGTTATTTCAGCTGCGAGAAGGGCTACAATATCTGGTATGAGGTTTGGAACGCGCCGGATTTGGATGATTTCTTTATCGGGCAAAAGCAGGAATATTTTAATATTTATCAAGCTATAGCTGAGAGTGTAAAGGAATTAGAGCGGGAAACAAACCGCAATATTCCCATCGGCGGCCCCGGAGTAACCTGGTGGTTTCAGAATATAGAAGGCAATTCCGTTCTCTACCCGCAGAGAAGCCTTATTTACGAACTGATCCGTTTTTGTGCTCAGCGGCGGCTGCCGCTTGATTTTATTAGTTGGCATGCCTATACAGGCGACCCCGTTACAGAGAGCGGCACTATTTGTTATAAGAAGACAGTTCCTGACCTTATCCGCGAATGGATTTCTTATTTCGGGCTGGATGCTACTACGCCTTTGGTAATCAGCGAATGGAATTACGATGCAGGGGCTAACTTCGAACCCAAGCGCGGCTGGGAGTCTTTTGTTACGGCCAGCTTCATCCCCAGCCGGATAAGAAATATGCTCAAGTCCGGCATTGACTATCAGGTTTACTTTTGCCTGGAAGATTTTAAGAATAACAAAGAAGGAGTAAATCAAAATGTAGGTTTATTCTGGTTTGAGCCGGAGTATGTTAAGTATACAGGCGGCCCAAAGGCAACCTTTAATGTAATCAGGATGCTTAACATGCTGGGGAATGAAATGTTTCTTACTTCCAGGCTGGATGATGAGTTCATAGGAATAATCGCTACTAAAACCAAGACAGGGATAGCCCTGTTGCTTTTTAATTATATTGACCCCGAAATTGCCAGAAATTACCTTTCCCGGCAGCTATCTTCTTTGCACCCTAAATTGGCGCGAACCCTGGCAAAGTTAATGAATTCGAATAAATGGGAAGAGATTTTAACTAAAGAGATTGACCTAAAGACTCTGCACTTAAATAAAAGACTGAAGGCAAAGATTCAGCTGGCGCTTAATTTGCACGAAACAGCAAGAGTATCGGCTAATAAAAGCGAAGACATACACCTTAATTTGATTAACCTGCGGGGAGAATATAGCTATAGAAAATATATTGTAGACCAGGCCTGCCGTTTAGATTGCGCGTTCATCCCGCGGGAAGAAAAACAGATAAAGATAGCTAAAGATTACAAAGAAACCTTAAAACTCGATCCTTATTCCGTGGTTCTCTTAATAATGGATGAAAATAATACTCCCCATCAGGCTCCTGCAGAGGCCGAAGGTACAGATTCTTCACAGCTTGAAAAACCGGCTGAGCCTCTAGAGCCGGGAGAGTAAATAGAAAGGAGCAGGTTAAATGATATGGCAGGGCATGGATAAACGTCATTTTCCCCGCGCAAATTATCCTTGCAAGGTTGTTGTCTTAAGGACGGACCTTAAGGAAACTTTTTCAACGCACACGGAAAATATCGGGACAGGCGGAATTTGTGTGATGCTACCGAAGGAATTACCCAAATTATGCGCCGTGGAGATTCTGCTTTATTTAAAAGACGGAGGTAGCCCTTTAGAATGTAACGGAAGGATAGTTTGGATGATAAAGTCAGACGGCACATTTGATGCCGGCATCGAGTTCATTGATATAAATGATGTCGATCGCTGGAGGGTAGAAGCTCTTGTCAAAGAGCACATGGAATCCAACGGCTGGAAATAGGTTACAATATTTATAAAGTTTCTTTATAGCCATGCTTTTAGGCTTGTTAAGTTTAAGCAAACTTCTTGAGAACCGGTAAGTCAGGCAGCGATAACAGATGAGTTCGGTAAAACCACAGAATAAAAATCCCCAGTTGCATCTTTATACGGTAAGCGAACTGACTCAGGATATAAAGCTGATCCTGGAAAATACCATACCCCTGGTCTGGGTTGAGGGAGAAATCTCTAATTTTACCCATCATTTATCCGGGCACATGTATTTTTCCCTCAAAGACGAAAACGCCGTAATTAGCGCCTGTTTGTTCAAGAATGTAAATCAAGGCATAAAATTTAAACTTGCTGCCGGCATGAGGGTTATTTGCCTGGGCCGCATTACCGTTTATGGCAAGCGCGGGCAGTATCAGATTGTCATAGAAAAGATCGAACCTAAAGGAATCGGCTCGCTGCAGCTTGCCTTCCAACAGCTCAAAGAGAAATTATTCAAAGAGGGCTTATTCGACGAGAAAAAGAAAAAGCCTATTCC
>JAHJCI010000121.1 GCA_018813085.1 Candidatus Omnitrophota bacterium
ATAAAAGATAAAAGATAAGAAGGCCTTCGTAATATTTTAAATGCATATTTTATTTTTAATCTTTAATATTTAATATTGAAACAATGAGATTTAAACGACACATAGAATTAGAGCACGGATTAAGGCAGATCGATATCGCTCCCTTAGTTGACGTTATCTTCCAATTATTGATATTCTTTATGCTCACTTCCAGTTTTATTCTACCTGCCGGTATCAAGGTGAATTTACCCAAGGCAGTTACCAGTCAAATCATAAAATCCAGAAAAATAGAGATTATAGTCTCCGGAGAAAATATAATTTATTTTGACGGCAAGGTAGTAAATACAAGGGAATTGAGAGTTATTCTTAAGGATCTATCAGAGGTTGATCAGCCTTTATTGATTAAATCAGACAGGCGTGCGCAGTTAGGCAGGGTTGTTGAAATTTGGGATATGTGCAGGGATTTAGGCTTATCTCAAGTAAATATTGCAACTAACCAGGAATAAGGGTTTAGTCTTGTTGCTTTGCCTTGACTGGGATATAATTAAATAGACCGTTAAGGCAAAGCTCAAGAGTTGGCGCCGCCTGAGGCCGGGGCCGGGGGAGTTAATTTTGCCATATATGTCTATGAGGCAATCTAATACAGGCCTGTTTATGGCCGTGATTATTTCCTTAGTTTGTCATACTATTATATTCGGGAACGTAGGGTTGATCTTTGGCGATAAGATTGCCAGAAATACTTTTAAGCTGACCAAGATTTTTTTTCTCGGGCCGATACTTCAAGAGTCAGATTACAATACAGAAACGGATAGCCGCCCCGGGGATTACGTAAGCAAGCTTAATACCAGGATTATGATAGGCCCGGTCAAGGCAAGGCCGGAGCAACTTGATGATTTCGGCCGAAGCGCGGAAGTTATTAATAAGCCGGTTGTTTTTGCTTCCGCGAATAGTAAAACTGCATATTTTAAACCGGCAGGGGCCTTTGAGAGCAGGAAGCCGGGCTCGAGCATAATGTTTTACCCGAATATGCCGTATCACTTTATGCTATATTTTAAAGACCGGCAAACCGCTCATATGGAAGTGACTTTTTATGTTTCCGATCAAGGCAGGATTACCGGTTTAAAAAGAAGGGTTTCTTCCGGGAATCCAGAGGTAGACCTTCTGATAATGCGCAACCTTACTTATTTCCTTAACCTCTGCAAGTCCAATTTATCTTCCAACTCCTGGGAAACTGTAAAGATTGATTTGAGTCCATGATTATAAAAGTTGACTTTTCGATAGCGATTGGCTTTTATCTATTTGCGCTTCTTGGGCTGTTTTTTTACCTTTGGGTTATCCTAAGAGAGAAAGAATCATTTTTCAAAGAGTTCGTTAGCCTGAGCCCGCGCTTTATCTGGTGTTGTACGATCTGTACCTACACATATTTTACTACTCATAAGACGCAGATTTCGGTTTGTCCGCGCTGCGGAAGTTATAATAGATATAGCCCCGGGAACAAGGATAAGGATTAAAAAGATATGGCATTAAAAAAGATAATAAATAAATTACTGGGAGAGCTTCTTATCGAAAGGCAAAACATAACTCCTGAACAGCTCAAAGAGGCCTTAAAGCTCCAGAAAGACAAGGGGGGGCTGATCGGCGAGATTCTGGTTGAAATGGGGTTTGCCCAGGAAATGGATATTGCACAGTCTTTGACTGCTCAATACGGGTTTCCCTACCTTCCACTGGATAACTACGAAATCGACACGGAGATTATAAAATTGATCTCTTACCAGCTGGCTGTTAAATATTTATTCGTTCCGGTAGATAAATTAGGAAATAATTTAAGCATTGCCCTGGCCAACCCTTTAAATAACGAAGCTATCGATGAGATTGAGAAGCTTACCGGATTTAATCTGCAAATCTTCGTTACTACCTCAAGCGATATCCGCAGGGCAATTGGTAAGTACTATAAAAAATAGGTTACTAACAGTTACTAAAACTAAGTAAAATGACAGTTTGTTACTAATGGTTACTATTGGTTACAAAAAAGTAACCGTTAGTAGCCAAGTATCGTTAAACCTTGTTTAGTAACCGATAATAACTGATAGTAACCAAAGCCAGCCTATGCCTTCCCTAAAAGAACGCCTCAGCGAAATATTAATCAAAAATAAACTCATTTCTCCGGAGCAGCTAGAAAAGGCTTTAGAGGTACAGAAAAATAAGGGCGGCAGACTAAGTAAAATCATAGTCGAGTTAGGTTTTACCAAAGAAAAAGACCTTATTTCTTCATTGAGCCAGGGATTGGGCCTGCCGCTTATTGACTTAAAGAGAATCAAAGTCGATGTCAAGGTTTTAAGTATTATCCCGCCTAACCTTTGCCGCCATTATCAAATTATCCCGATTTCGCAGATGGGGGATACCTTGACCATTGCCATGGCTGACCCAATGAATATCTTTGCCATAGATGCCCTGCGTAATTTAACGGGATTCCAGATAAACCCGATTATATCAACCGGCGAACAGATTTTACATGCCATCGATCAATTCTATCCGGATAGTACCAGCGGGATAATCGAAGGTATACTTACGGAGATTAGCGATGAATCCAAGATAGAATTGATCGAAGAGAAAAAGAAAAGTATCCCCAGCGACCAGGAACTTGGGCATGCCAGCAGGCAGGGGCCGGCTATCCGGGTTACGAATATGATCCTGGAGCAGGCAATAAAGAAAAAAGCATCGGATATCCTTGTAGAGCCGTTTCCGGATAAATTAAGGATACGTTTCCGTATCGACGGAATTTTACATGAGCAGGAAGCTCCGCCCAAGGCGATGCACCCTTTGATTATTTCAAGAATCAAGGTCCTCTCGGAATTAAATATTGCCGAGCACAGGCTTCCTCAGGACGGAAGATTTAAGATCAAGCTCTACAGGAGGGATATAGATTTCAGGATTTCGATATTGCCTTCCAGCCTCGGAGAGAAGGCAGCAATAAGAATTCTGGATAAGTCTACCGCAACCCTTGATGTAGAGAAACTGGGATTTGACGAATTAAGCATATCTAAAATTAAAAAATCCGCTTTATTGCCTCACGGAATGATATTGGTTTGCGGCCCGACCGGCTCAGGCAAAACTACCACCCTTTATTCCATTATAAAGCTCGTGGACAGCCCCCAGAAAAATATCGTGACCGTCGAGGACCCGGTAGAGTATCAGCTGGAAGGGATAAACCAGGTTAGCATAAAGCCGGATATCAATCTTACCTTTGCTTCTAGCTTACGTTCTATTTTAAGACAGGACCCTAACGTAATTATGATCGGAGAAATACGCGATTTTGAAACCGTTGATATTGCCATCAAAAGCGCTTTGACCGGACACCTTGTGCTTTCTACGCTTCATACTACCACTTCCAGCGGAGCAGTAGTGCGCCTGATTAATATGGGAGTTGAGCCTTATTTGATCACCTCTTCTTTAATTTGTATAATTGCTCAAAGGCTGGTACGCAGGCTTTGTGTAAAATGCAGGGAGCAATATAAGCTCTCTAAAGAGATGGCGGATAAATTAGAAATTGCTTCAAAACCAGCTCCGCTATTTTACCGTCCAAAAGGATGCAGGCATTGTTTGAATACCGGCTATTCCGGAAGGTTGGGTATCGTAGAGGTTTTAATGTTTTCTTCGAATATCAGAAATTTAATTTTATCCAATGTGCAGGAGCAGGAGATTAAGCAAGCGGCATGCGAAGAGGGAATGAAAACCTTGAGAGAAAATGCGCTCACTCTGGCATTAAACGCCGAAACTTC
>JAHJCI010000010.1 GCA_018813085.1 Candidatus Omnitrophota bacterium
ATCATGGGATTCGGTATATTATTTATCGGTTTGGGCTTTATGAAAGATGCCTTCATCCCCTTAAAAGAAAACCAGCATGTTAAAGATTTGTTTGTTACCTTCAACGATAAACCCCTGGTAGGAGTACTGGTGGGAATGCTTATCACTATGTTATTGCAAAGCTCCAGCGCTACTGTCGCCTTAGTCCAGGTACTGGCATTCAACGGCCTGATAAGTTTTTCGGCAGCCATACCTTTAATATTGGGAGATAATATCGGAACTACAATAACCGCACAACTAGCTTCCGTAGGAACTAATATCAATGCCAAGCGCGTAGCCATGTCCCATACCTTATTCAATGTTATCGGCGTTGCCTATATGTTAATATTTGTCTATACGGGATGGTATGTAAAATTTGTGGATTTTATTATACCGGGAAAAATTACCTTAAAAAATATCATGTTCCACATCGCCATCTCTCACAGCCTTTTCAACGTTGTTAATGCCCTTATCTTCCTTCCGTTTATCGGTGTATTGGAGAAGATGTGTATATGGCTGGTTCCTAAGAAAAAAGGCGCACTTGAAATGGAGCCGCACTACCTGGAAAAACATCTATTAGAAACTCCTTCAATAGCAATGGAGCAGGCGCGTAAAGAAAGTGTACGCATGCTAGGTATAGCATCCCAATCTGTATTAATTGCCGTTAAGGGCTTCCTTGAAGAAGATTTAACCAGGTTAAATTTGGTGCCAGAAATGGAACACACGGTCGATAACCTCCAATCCGAAATAACCCAGTATCTTATTGAGATTTCCCAGAGAAGCCTCAGCCAGGAGGAATCCGAAGAACTGCCTGTTTTGATTCATAATGTAAACGATATTGAAAGGATCGGAGACCACTCGGAGAATATTATTGAACTGGCAGAGCGCAGGATGGAAAAAAAGATGTTGTTTTCCGAAGAAGCAATAAAAGAATTAACCCTGATATGGGATGAGTTACACAGCATGATGATAGAAACAGAACGGGCTTTAAGTAAAAATGACCTGCAAATAGCAAAACAGGTCTTAAAGCGCGAAGAGCGTATAAACAACTTTCAGATAGAACTCAAAAGGTCGCACGTCGACCGTTTGAATAACGGCAGATGCAATCTTAAATCCGGCATTATATTCCTGGATATGGTGGATAACCTTGAAAAGATTGGCGACCATTTAACCAATATCGCGCAAGGAGTACTCGGAGGCATGCGCTGGAAAGTCATCTAACCCTGGAAGTATTACTTTAATTACTCGCCCTCTGCGGTAATTTTTCTGCAGAGGGTTTTTTATTTGGTATTTTCTCTTTTTTGCGCTATACTTATAACAAAGAGTATTTTTACAAAGGAGGAAATATGGGAGCTAACTTCTCCTCTTATAGGACTGTAATACTGTCATTAGGGATACTCAACCTGATACTCGCTGCGATGTTTCTAATATGGTCTAATTCGCTTATGCGCTTGAACACTAAGCTAAAGAAATGGATTTCTACCGAGAAAATCGAAAAAGCGCTGAATAATGTACGCGATATCGACAGTCGCATTATCAATATGCGCAAGGTCCTGGGGCTGTTATGCATACTATTGGCAGTCACATTTATATTTTTGTATATCCGGCTTTAGAAAAAATAACCGCAAGGCATATTAACCCTATACCTTGCGGTTTCATATTTCCTGCAAAAATTAAATACTCTGCAATTGCTTGATTCTATCTATCTGCTTCAACGCCGCGTCCTCGCCCTGTTGTAAGAAATAATCAATCTTTTTAAATTCGGTCCATACCACGCCTCTAAATTCTGGGTGAATCACTATATCGGATAAAGATACTGCATCCCTGATAAATTCCCGCTGCATTGCTTCAATACTTCCAAATATAAAATCGAGAACATTGAACTTCTTGTGCACACTTTCTTTATATGCCTTCTGCAGCTCTTCCTTAGATGGCGTTACGTTGACGGATATTATTTTATTAATCCCCTCTTTTACCAGACAACCAACGGGTAGAGGGTTTAAAATCCCGCCGTCTAAAAAGAGGTCTTCCTGCCTTTTAAGCGGCTTGAATATCCCGGGCATAGAACAGCTTGCCAGTACGGCATCCCTGATTAAGAATTTCCCCTTGGAAAACATCTGGGCTTCTTTCTTAAGAAAATTAAATGTTGTTATTAAAATAGGGTTTTTGAGGTCATAAAAAGTATAATTGCCAAAGAGCTTCCTGATAACCTTTTTAAGGTTATATCCTCCGAAAAAAGATTCCCTGGGAAGGCATACGTCAAAAATGGAAAAGGCGGGTAATCTTTCGAATATATGTACCAGCTCCTTTATCTCGTTCCAATTATGGCCTAATCCCCAAAGAGCTGCGGTTATAGAACCCATACTTGAGCCCGAGATAATATCAATGTCTATGTTATTTTCTTCCAATACCTTTAATACCCCGATATGAGCAAATGCAAAAGCTGCTCCGCTTCCCAGGGCTAAGCCAATCCTGACCGAAGCAACCTCACGTGCAATCCTCCTGATGGCTTTAGAATAGGGATTATTCGGATAACTTTCTATAACTTTCGCTATATCCGGATACCGGATAGAGGGCAGCGTTGCCATAATATTCTCAGCCGGATAACTGCGCTTAACTAAGGGTGCCTTTAGCCTCTCTATGCTAAAAGAAACATCCTTATGCGCTTCTTTCAGGATTATTTTGACCGCATCCTCCTTAATCTTATAAGTATTCTTTAAAAGCTCTATCTCCTGGGTGAGCCCTTTTGCATACCCTGGCTCCTTTAGCGAAAGCAAATGAACGAAATCCGACTGCAAAAGAGACATAATTATCAAGGGGTCCTGGGAAGTCGGCAAATCCAGGATTATGAAATTATATATTTGAGTAAGGAAACTTAATAATAGCGGTATATTCTTTGAAGCATACGCCGATTCTGGCTTATAATGCAATTTTAAATAATCTACATCCCATTTCTTCTCTAAAAAACTCTCAAATTCTGATTCTCTGAACCTGCTAATTTCAAGCAATCTCTGTGAAGAGGGAAAAAAGAAATTATTCTTTTTATTCTTTACTTCAATAATAACGGCCTTTTTGCCTGACTCTTTATTTAATGCTGCAGCTAATACCAAACTGTAGGTGGTTTTCCCTATTCCCTCTTTCAAGCTATAGACCGAGATGATGGAACTTTCAAAGATATTTTTATCCTTATCAACCCTCTTCTTTACTCTCCTGGATAGTATTTTAGAAAACTCAACTGCCAGAAGGGGGCAATCATTCAAAAAATCCAGGAATTTATCTTTTGGGATTTGCGCCACCAGGGCATCGTTGGCCGACTCAGCGGTAACTGAATGAGGCTGGCTGGTTAATAAAGAAATAATTCCAAAACAAGTACCCTTATGTAAATACTCCAGCACCCTAGACTCTCTTAAGGAAGCTTCTGTATAAGTCTTAATCCTGCCGGATACCACAACATAGAGATTATCAGGCGAGTCGTTCTCTTTATAGATTATTTGTCCCTTCTGAAATTCCTTTAGATAGGATATAGCAGACAGCTTTTTTAGGTTTGCTTTATTTAAAGAAGAAAAAACGGGAAACTTGGATAGTATATCTTCCAGGTTAAGCATATTCCAATTTATTATTCAGGCAAATATCTTTATACGCCAGCGCAAAAGGCTTAATGCTTCTATTCAGGTCCCGATCCACGCCGATTAAGCCGAACTTGGCCCCAAAGCCTTTATCCCACTCAAAATTATCTATCAAAGACCACCATAGATACCCTATTATATCAACGCCCTGCCCCAGGGCCCTGGCTAAATAGAAAAGATGCTGCCTCAAATATTTCTCATAAAGATAATCCTCTTTTTCACTAGTGCCGTTCTCTGTAATCATTAGCGGCAAATTAAACTTCTTAAGCCGCATCAGTATCTTAAGAAGCCCTTCGGGAAAAACATACCACCCCAGAGAATTCCTCCTTAACTGATGACGCGAGCAATAACAGTCTCTGCCAAAAAAATCTTTAGAAGAAAATTTCACGAAATCCCTTCCATAATAATTAACCCCTATAAAATCCAGGCTCTTCTTTTTTGCGAGAAATTCCAGGAGCCGGTAATTAAAGACTTGATTCCTCAGATAAGCCGAAAGCGCATTCAAGCCAAGGCCTAAGCCCTGACAAGGAGAAAATATTCTTATGTGCTTTGCTATCGAAACACTTACATTCTGGCAATTATTGTGTATTATTTTATATGCACTAAGGTGAGCACGAGCCATATTCGCTATCACCGCCAAAACTTTGCTGATAGATTTTTCTCCCGGAGGCCAGGCCCCCCTTAGGTAAGAATTGTAAACATAAACCAGCGGTTCATTGATGGTAATCCAGTAATCAGCTAAACCGTAAAATTCTTTCGAGACCCTGTTAACATATTCTGCAAAACGGCTTACAGAACGGGGGTTCAGCCAGCAGCCATCACTATAGAACCATAAAGGATTGGTAAAATGGTGCAGTGTAAGCACTGCCTTGATGCCTCTTGCTTTAAGAGATAATAGAACCTTTCTGTAATGTTCTATTTCCTCTTGATTGAATTGATTCTCTTGCGGCTCGATCCTGCTCCACTCCAGAGATATTCTCTGGGCATTATGCCCCAATTGACCGGCTAAATCAAAGTCTTCCTCGAATCTATTGTAAGAATCAACTGCCTTAGCGCATCTAGAGGGGGTTTTTTTCTCATTTCCCCAAAAATACCAGTCATTATTTATATTGCCTCCCTCTACCTGATAAGCAGAAGTAGCTGCCCCCCAGAGAAAATTTTTTGGAAATAATATAAATTTTGCCATTTACGCCCCGCTATGCTTGAGCTGAATTCAAAAAAAGAATATCACGTTTTATTTTCTTTGTCCAACATTTTTAATCTCTCTTGCACCAGGAAGCTATAAAAACATTTCCTAAAGAAAGTCCCTGATAAAATAGATGTGCCTTAAAAATCTTTTATTGCATTGAATATCTGATATAATGAATTGACTGATTAAAAAAAACAACAAAGAGTCGATAATTTTACTGAAAGAGGTTTAAAAATGAAAATAAGGGCGCTCCTCTCTGGGAAGATCTTTATTTGCCTGTGCGCATTTTTCTTCTTGCTGCTTTTACTGCAAAATAAAGGCAGGGCCGAGGACGATAAAAAGTTATATTATCAAGGAGTAGCAGCCGTTCGCAAAAATAACATTGACTTTGCATTCCTATATTTTCATAAACTTTTAAACGATTTTCCTGATTCTAGATATAGAGAAAAGGCATTATTTGCTACGGGAGAATATTATTTCTCATCCCTGGCCTATCGCGATGCATCAGGAATATTTTACCGGATGTTTGAGGAATACCCGGAATCAAAATCCAGCCCTTTTGTTCTCGCTTACCTGATAAAGATTGCTCAAAAAAACGGCGATGAAGAAACCGTAAAAAAATTAGAAAAAGAGCTTATAGCATCACAACAAGTCAGCCTGCTATTTAGAGATTTCAAAGAACTACAGTACTCCTCTGCCATGTCCAAAAAATACAAAGCGCTGTATTTTATTGATAAAATTGAAATCTATATAGATAATGAGCTTTTCGCGCAAATCCCCTTTTAAGCCCCTCTCCCTTATCTTCCTGATTATTATCATTCTCTGCCTGGCTACTCTAATAGCCACGAGTATTGTCAATATTATCTTAACTAAGTCTTTAAACCAGATAGAAAAAAAATTAAGTACGGTATTTAATCACCCGGTATCCATAAAAGGAATTTCTTTCCTGCCTCCTAATTATATTACCCTGCAAAATGTCAGTATCAATGAAAGGGTTGCTGATAAACAAAAGCAGCCAATCTCTATAGAAAAAATACGCTGCGCCTTTTCGCTTCCCTCCTTTTTGAAAAAGAATTTTATTATTACGCGAATAGTATTACAAAAACCCGGCATAAACTATGCATTTATTCAAGAAAACTTTGAGGAAATCTTAGCTATTATTAATTCCTTATATCAAGAGCAAGACATAAAAATGCTCATAAAAAAAGCTCGCTTAGAAATATCACAAAAAGATAATTCTTCAAGATATATCCGGCTTGATAGCACCCTTACGATAGCGCCTGATAAACATATCTACGGCTCAGGATTGCTAAGTTCGCAGGATTTTCGCGTTAAAACCGCAGGCGGTAAGTCTTGCTATATTCCTGCCCTAGAATCTCTAAATTACAACTTTCAGGTTTTCTTTATAAAAGATGAAGCGATAATAGAAAATTTAGAGCTTAAGAGCCAGCAATTTTACTTAAAGTTATGGGGAGAGCACAAAGAAAAGATTTTAAACCTCAACGGGCACGTATCCTTTCGAGCCCTGCCTGAACAAAGAGCAACTCCTGATAATTCTCATCCAATAAATGGGCTTGAGCGATTTCTCTGGAAGCGCAAGAAAGAAAATTCTTCCGCCAGGGAGATCTCGGGAAACAGCATAGATATCTATGATTTATCTTGTACTATCAAAAACGATTTTCCGGCTATACAAATAAAAGACCTGAGTTTCACCCTGGGTAATGTGCCGTTTAGGCTCAAAGGAATGCTTTCTCTTTCAGAAAAACCGGCATTAAACCTGCTCTTTTACTCTTTCCCTGATCAGAAAGAAGAATTACGCATAAATAACCCGAAAAGGTTCGATCTTGAACTTTCGGCGAACAAAGAGGAAGACAATTTTAACCTCACAGCTGGTTTAAAATTTATAAGAAAAACTAAAAACAGGCAATCCCCTCAAGAAATAGAAATAATAGCAAAAGGCATAGATCTGTTTAGTGATGCTGATAAAAAAATGAATACAAATATCCGCGCTGCTACCCTTTCCTATGTCTCAGGGGCTACTCTTTTTAACACCCTCTTCAGGGATTTTAATTTTCTTTTTGATTTTCAAGATGCTCTACTTAAATCCGTAAAATTTAATTCCGGCGTTTATGACGGATTCCTGCAAGGCGAAGCAATGCTGGATCTATCGCGCATACCCTTCAGAGGCTCCCTTGATATGAAATTAGAACAAATCAGCGCTAATAAACTCCATGGCTTATTAAGTTATTGCGCCAAGATCTTCGGCAAAGTCTCAAGCAGAATTCGCTTCCTCACGCATCCTTGCCTGAAGCTAACCGGCGAGGTCACGATAAACGAAGGATTATTAGACAATATAATATTTTTTAACTGGGTAGCAGACTTTTTTAATATTCCTTCACTCAATAAAATAGGTTACGAATCTTTATCTGCGGACTTCAGAATAGATAACAAAAGCATCAACCTTGAAAAGATTAATCTGAAATCTAAAAATATCAACTTTAATGGGTATTTCACTCTCCAGGAAGATAACCTGGTTGCAAGCGAACTTTCTCTATACCTGTCTAAAGAACTCCTGAAGACCTCTCCTAACTTCGTGCGTCTACTTAAGTACCTGGACGAAAGTTCATCTTCCGTGAATTTCGATTTTCAACTCTCTGGTTTATTTAACGCTATGAACTTTAAATGGCTGGAGTCTGATTTTAAGCAATCGCTTCAGAAACTGCTTCCTGCTTATATGGAGAGGGGACTTGAAAAAGAGATTGAAAGGATTATAGAAGCTATCTCGGGAAGATAGTTTGTTTATTTGCGGCTGGATAAATACTGAAATACGCTTAAAGAAGCCTTAGCGCCTTCTCCGCAGGCAATAATAATCTGTTTCTCTCCCACGTCGCTAACATCCCCGCAGGCAAAAATACCTTCAATGCTTGTTCTGTTTGCGCGGTCGATTATTATTTCATTCGAATTGTTTTTCTTAACCTGCTCTATGAAACCTGAATTAGGAATATATCCGATTTCAACAAAAAGCCCCTCTACCTTCAAATCTAATTCTTTATCCTTCTCTTTAACCTTAATCCCCCTTAAGAAGGAATCGCCGTAAATATTCTGGACCTGGGCATTATTGAAAACTTCTACATTAGGAGCCGCCAGGGCTTTTTCTGCCATTACTGCATCTGCAGTTAAGCTTTCGCTGATATTTATTATATATACCCTGGGTGAAATCTTTATAAGCTGCAGGGCTGCATCCAGGGCAGAGTTTCCTCCGCCGACTATAGCGACGGCCTTGCCTTTAAATAGAGGCCCATCACAGGTAGCGCAATAAGTAAGGCCTTTGTTTTTGTATGCCTCTTCGCCTTGTATATTCAAAAGGCGGGGCTTTGCACCGCTAGCAATTATTACGGCCCTGGACTGATATTCCCCCTTATCTGTTATAGTCTTTAAAGAATTTTCCTCTATTTTTATATCCCTGGCCTCTTCCGGCATATTCAGCTTTATATCAAATCTCTTTATATGCTCCTGGAATTTTAAGGCCAGTTCCGGGCCGGTTATAAATTGATATCCCGTATAATTCTCTATATCGCCGCTTAGAGCGGCTTGCCCGCCTATATCTTTAGCAATAACCAAAAGATTCATCCTCTTACGGGCAGCATAAACAGCAGCAGTTATCCCGGCCGGCCCTGCTCCTATTATAATTAAATCGTGCATTTTACAGACCTAATGCGTTAGCTATAGCTTGCTCGTCAAAGCCAATGATTATTTGTCCTTCTATATCTAATGCAGGCACACTCATCTGACCGGTCTTTTGCTTCATTTCTTCTACTGCCGACTGATCGGAAGAAACATCAATATCCTGGAAGTCTACGTTTTTTTCTTTTAGAAACTGCTTTAGGCCTATGCAATACGGGCAGGTAGGAGTACTATATACCTTCACATTCTTAGCCATTGCATCCCCCTTTTTTCTATAAACTACTTTTTAAATCACTGAGTTGTTTCAGGTGCTTATGTTCCTGTTGAATTAATTCATCAACTATTTTATGGTCATATTCCGGAATAACCTTCCTCATGCCTTCATAGAAAATAATTGAATCCTTTTCGAATCCTATGCCTAAATCAATTGCTTCTTGATCGCTTTTGGTTTTTTGGGCAACCTGGGTTCCTTTGTCTTTCTGAGTAAATATCTGCTCGCTGGCCAGGGTATTCATATATGTAAAATACTCTCCCTGGTAAGATTCCGCAGGTTCATATTTCTCTAGCGAATCCAATATCTTGCCAAAGACAACAATGTGTTTTTCCTCTTCCCCTGCAAGGTATTGAAATATTTCCTTTGCCTTTTCGCTCTTTGCCTGTTTGGCAACCGTATTATAAAAATCGCGGCCGTTCTTTTCAATCTGAACACCTAATTCTACTAATTCACTGCCTGCAAATATATTCCCCATAATCTCCCTCCTTAAATGAGCAGACAATTTACGTTTACTCATTTCATTCGTTCCGTAAATTGTAGTCCAGGGTGTCGTCTGGGGGACGTTCCCCCAGACGACACCCTGCTATTTTATAACACCTTGATATTAAATACGTTACAAGTCA
>JAHJCI010000122.1 GCA_018813085.1 Candidatus Omnitrophota bacterium
ACCACCATAGTGGAAGGCGCAGGCAAGACCTCCGATATCCAGGCGAGGATCGCGCAGATAAAGAAGCAGATCGAATCTACCGATTCCGACTATGACAAGGAAAAACTTCAGGAGAGGCTGGCAAAGATTTCCGGAGGTGTTGCTGTTATTAATGTAGGCGCCGCTACCGAGACTGAAATGAAGGAAAAGAAAGCACGCGTGGAAGATGCTTTGCATGCTACCAGAGCCGCTGTAGAGGAAGGAATAGTTCCCGGCGGAGGAGTAGCCTTTATCCGCGCAACGGCAGTTTTGGATTCGCTAAAACTTAAAGGCGATGAAAACACCGGCGTTGAAATATTAAGGAGAGCACTTGAAGAGCCCATAAGGCAGCTGGTCAGCAATGCCGGCCTTGAAGGTTCGATTATAGTGCAGAAGGTAAAGGAAGAGAAGACTAACATCGGCTATGATGTCAACCAGGACAATTACGTTGATATGATTCAAGCCGGAGTAATCGACCCTACCAAGGTTACCCGTACGGCCTTACAGAATGCTGCTAGTATCGCAGGGTTGCTTTTAACAACAGAAGTATTGATAACTGATAAGCCGGAAAAGGAATCAGGGCCTGGAATGCCTCCAGGAGGTGGAATGGGAGGTGGAATGCCAGGCGGTATGGGAGGAATGTATTAATCAGCTTATAGCTGAGAGTAGTGCAGTCTGAAAATGGGGTGGAGGTAAAACTTCACCCCATTTTTATTTTAATGCATTCTCGATTTCCGGGAAGATTCGTTTTAATGATGCGGGTTTGATAATAAAATCAGAGATATTATATTTGACAGATCCTCTACAGAGTTCAGGTTATAAATAGATCCGGAAAAACTATAGGCTATAATACCGGGGGTGAGCTTACGCAGAGTGCTCGGGTAATAGAATTATCTGTGTTTTTTAATCTGTGGCGCTTTAAACTTCTGGAATAAAGGCTATCTCCTTTTTCAAGTTGGGGGTCCTTGCTTAAGTTATAGATCTTTCCTTCAACCTCTATCTCAAGCTTACCTTCTAGAACAATAATAAAGCGCTCTACCTTTTTAAGTGTTTGTTCCAGGTATTTTTGCTCTCCTGCCTTGAGCGTGATTAATGCGGGGAGCATCTTTTTAGACATAGCTACGGCAGTGAGTATTTCAAGAAAGTCCTGGTGGGTGTCGGTTTTTTTATCCCCCGGGCGCATTTCAACTAAATCCAGTTTTTTTAGTTCAAAAAAAGCATATAATTCAGATAATTTAAGACCGAATATCTGTGCTAATTTTTTATGGCATTCGAAACTTCCAACCATTTTACCTGTTTCAATCTTACTGATTATCGCTTTATCAACGTTAACCCTGCGGGCAAGTTCGGTTTGTGTCATATTGCCTCTGAGAAACCTGATCTTTTCACCAATCTTCTTTTCAATATTCTCCATTACTCCTCCTTAATATGTAATTATTTTCATTAGATTGCAGGGTTAATTTGTATGTATAGATATTAACACAATAATCATTGTTGTCAAGTCATTTTTGAATAATATTCAACAACAAATACTTTATTATAAATAAATGACATAAATTTTACAACTAAATATTTGATATTTGATTTAACATGTTATTTTACAATAGGTTATGACTTCAAACACCGTATGATAATAAATCATTCATTAATTGACATATTTACATTTATATGTTATATTTCTATTAGAAAAGGATCAATGCTTGTAGGCGATAATTGTTTTTTGATAACTTAAGTAACCGATAATAGCACACTACTCGTAAGGGTAGGCCCCCGCCTTGGTTGAGCACTTAGCGTGTACAGCTTTGGCGGGTCCGCCGAAGTCAAATACGTAAAGTAATTGAGTTCGGCTGGGGCAAAGCCACAGGTCCTCCTGAAGTCAGGACAGCTGGGTTGCCGAAGTTAAGAAGCACAGATTGGCACAGATTTGTGTCAGATATGTGCGCAGATAATAAAAAGCCTATTCTTTCAAGAATAGGCTTTTTATTTAGCAGTAATTATCATTATCTAAGCCATGAATACTTTTATTTTCATTTTAATATCAGCCTCTATTGCCTTAATATCTACTGTATTTAAGGCCTTTTATATGCTCAGGCTAAAAAAAGTTAAAAAAACATTTACTGCCGGGGATACGGCTTTGTTAAAAACAATCGGCCGGCAGGTAACAATCTCCATATTAAATGCCAGACTTTCTAAGGAGTCTTATATTGTAAATCAAATGG